>CAYNCR010000060.1:1440-12081 GCA_964395575.1 uncultured Desulfohalobiaceae bacterium | reverse complement strand
CGGAGCGAATGTTCGCCGGAAAAAGACGGCACTATGCAACTCACACAGCAGCAGATCAACTACTGTATGGAGTGCGGGGTGTGCACCGGGAGCTGCCCTGTCAGCTACGAATGGGAGGACTTCTCACCCAGACGGATGATTCGGCGCAGCCTCGACCATGAAGCCCCATTGAGTCAAACCCGTGAGGTCTGGGCCTGCCTGACCTGCGCCCGCTGTAGCGAGCGCTGCCCAGTGGGCATCGATTTCCCGGAGTTCATCCGCAGCTACCGCAGGGAGGCCAGGGACAGGGATAACCCTCCCCGGGAGAGCCACCACGGGATCCTGCAGACACTCACCCGTCTGCAGACCGCCGGATTGCAGCAAAATCGCACTGCCTGGGCCGAAGAGGCGGGCACCTTTCGCGATCAGGGCGATTTTTTTTATTTTGTCGGTTGCCAGCCCTACTTCGAAATCCTCTTCCGCTATCTAAGCCTGGACGCTCTGGATCCGGCCAAAGGCTCCCTCAAGCTCCTGAATCGACTGGGGATCGATCCGGTAATCAGCAACGCGGAGTGCTGCTGCGGTCACGACGCCCTCTGGACCGGAGACGAGGATCTCTTCCGGCGGCTTGCGGAACAAAACCTTGAGGCCATCCGCGCCTCCGGGGCGCACACCGTCCTCTTCAGCTGCCCCGAGGGCTATCTCACTTTCAAAGAGCAGTATCCCCGCTACTTTGGAGAGCTTCCCTTCCAGGTACGGCATCTTACCGAATTCCTGGACAGCGAGATCCCCTCTGCCGGTCTTGAGTTCCGTCCTCCATCCGAGGAGGTTCTGACCTATCACGATCCCTGCCGGCTGGGACGGCAAGGGGGAATTTTCGAGGCTCCTCGGAGACTCATCAATATCCCGGCCCAGGGCCGGCTCCGGGAAATGGACCGCACACGGACCAATGCCATGTGCTGCGGAACCACGGCCTGGATCGAGTGCTCCTCCTGCTCCAAGGGAGTGCAGCTGGAGCGGCTTAACGAAGCGATCGAGACGGGGGCGGAGCGGCTCATTACCGCATGCCCCAAATGCAGGCTCCATTTGACCTGCGCCCAGGAAAACACGGGCATGGAAATGCCCGTGGAGGATATCTACAGCTATCTGGCCCGGCATTTAACGGACTGAGGCCGAGGCCGTGAAGACACGCTCCGGGTAACGCGCGCCCGGAGAGGAGGTTTGCGACGATGAACCAGCAAGCGCCAGCTGCCGTGCAGGGCTCTGTTGTCGTGGTCGGCGGCGGTATAAGCGGAATGCAGTCCGCCCTGGATCTGGCGGATTCCGGATACTATGTGCATCTGGTGGAGAAGACATCCGCTATCGGCGGGGCCATGGCCCAGCTGGACAAGACCTTCCCCACCAACGACTGCACCATGTGAATTCTCTCGCCCAAACTGGTCGAGGTCGGCCGGCACATCAACATCGAGCTGCACACCCTGGCGGATGTCACCTCCGTGCAGGGCGAGGCGGGAGACTTCCAGATCACCCTGAACAAGCGCCCCCGCTACGTGGATCCGGACAAGTGCATCGCCTGCGGCACATGCGCGGAAAAGTGTCCTGCCAAGGCGGTGGACGAGTTCAACCAGGGGCTTGCCAAGCGCAAGGCCATCTATGTGCCCTACGCCCAGGCCGTGCCCTTGAAATACGCCATCGACGAGGACCGATGCATCTATTTCAAGAAGGGCAAGTGCCGGGCCTGCGAGAAATACTGCCCCACCGACGCCGTGGACTTTGGCGACACCGCGCGGGAAGTGACCCTGAACGCGGGTGCGATGATTTTGTCCGCGGGATATCAGACCTTCGATCCCTCATCTCTGGATCTGTATCAATACAGCCAGAGCCCCAATGTGATCACCGGAATGGAGCTGGAACGGATCCTTTCCGCAAACGGCCCCTTTCAGGGCCATCTGGTCCGTCCCTCGGATCACGAGGAGCCCCAAAAGATCGCTTGGCTACAGTGCGTCGGCTCCCGCGACATCAATCGCTGCCAGCGGCCCTACTGCTCCGCGGTCTGCTGCATGTACGCGGTCAAGGAGGCGGTGGTGGCCAAGGAGCACACCCCCGGGTTGGACACGGCCATTTTCTACATGGACATGCGCACTTACGGGAAGGACTTCGAGCGCTACTACGACCGGGCCCGCGAGGAAGAGGGCGTGCGCTTTGTCCGATCCCGCATCCACTCCGTCCTGGAGGACCCGGAGACCAAGAACCTCCACCTTTCCTACATCGATGGGGACGGCGAGCTCCGGACCGAGGAGTTCGACATGGTGGTCCTGTCCGTGGGCATGGAGACCACCCCGGAATTCCAGCGCCTGAGCGAGGATCTGGGGGTGGAGCTCGACGCGGAGCAGCTGGTCCGGACCAGGGATTTCACCCCGGTGCAGACCTCCCGCTCCGGTGTCTTCGTCTGCGGGGCCCTCCAGGAGCCCAAGGACATCCCCACCTCGGTCATGGAGGCCAGCGCAGCGGCATGCGCCGCGGAGGTGGAGCTCTCCCGCGCCAGGGGGACCCAGGCCCAGAGCAAGGTCTTTCCCGATGAACGCGACGTCTCGGGAGAGCCCCCGCGTATCGGCGTCTTTGTCTGCAACTGCGGGGTGAACATCGGCGGCATCGTGGATGTGCCCCAGGTGGCGGAATACCTCCGCTCGCTTCCCAACGTGGCCTACGTCCAGGAGAACCTCTTCAGCTGCAGCCAGGACACCCAGGATCAAATGAAGCAGACCATCGCCGAGCAGGGACTGAACCGCGTGGTGGTCGCGGCCTGCAGCCCCAGGACCCACGAGGCGCTCTTCCAGGAGACCCTCTTGGACGCGGGCCTGAACAAGTATCTCTTCGAGATGGCCAACATCCGCAACCAGTGCTCCTGGGTGCACAGCCAGGAAAAGGACCGGGCCACGGAAAAGGCCAGGGACCTTGCGGAAATGGCGGTTACTCGGGCCCGGAATCTGCAGCCCCTGCCCCAGCCTACGGTCCCGGTGGACAGCCGCGCCCTGGTCATCGGCGGCGGGGCCGCGGGGATGACCGCCGCCCTCGGACTGGCGGAGCAGGGTTTCTTCACCTACTTGGTGGAAAAGCAGGACCGTCTCGGGGGCAACGCCCGCGCACTCGCCACCACTCGGCAGGGGGAGGCCATTCCGGAGGGACTGGAGGCCATGAGCGAGCAGATCCAGAGCCACGGGAATATCGAGGTCTTCACCCAAGCGGAGATCAACGAGGCCAGCGGATTCGTGGGTAACTTCCAGACCCGGGTCAACCACGCCGGCACGGAGAGGGATCTGGAGCACGGCGCGGTAATCATCGCTGTGGGGGCCTCGGAGCATACGCCCCAGGAATACGAATATGGACAGAGTGATCGTGTGCTCACCCACTTGGAGCTGGATCGGGCCTTCGCCGAGAGTGATCCCAGGGTCACCCAGGCGAGGAGCGTGACCTTCGTGCAGTGCGTCGGCTCCCGCGAGCCGGAGCGCCCCTATTGCTCCAAGGTGTGCTGCACTCACAGCATCAAGGCCGCGCTGCGCTTCAAGGAAATGAACCCCGAAACGCAGGTCTATGTGCTCTACCGCGACATCCGAACCTACGGCCAGCGTGAGGACCTCTATCATGAGGCCCGGCAGAAGGGCGTCATCTTCATCAACTTCGACCTGGACACCAAGCCCGTGGTGGAACAGGGCGAGAAAGGGCTGGACGTACGGGTCAGGGACCACATCCTGCAGCGCGAGCTGATCCTGGAATCGGACCTGGTGGTCCTCGCCTCCGCCATCACCCGGCCCGCGGAAGAACCTTTGGCCCAGATGTACAAACTGCCCGTGAACGAGGACAACTTCTTCATGGAGGCCCACGCCAAGCTCCGGCCGGTGGAATTCGCCACGGACGGAATCTTCCTGGCCGGATTGGCCCACTACCCCAAACCCCTTGAGGAGAGCATCGCCCAGGCCCAGGCCGCCGCGTCCAGGGCGGCAACCGTGCTGTCCCGGGAACACTACACCGTGGAAGGGATGGTCAGCCGGGTGGACGAGGCCCTGTGCCGCGGCTGCGGCGAATGCGAACAGGCCTGCCCCTACAACGCCGTCGCCGTTGAGGAGGTCGAGCCGGAACAATTCCGGGCCAGGGTCCGCGCCGCGATGTGCAAGGGCTGCGGGGCCTGCGCCGTGGCCTGCCCCACCGGGGCGGCGTCGGTCTACAACTTCGAGGAGCAAACCATCCTGGACATGGTGCAGGCGGCCCTGCGCTGATACGAGGCAACCCCAAATACGCACGGACGGTCCATCATGAACGAAGAGTTCAGCCCCAACATCATAGCCTTCGCCTGCAACTGGTGCGCCTACGCCGCCGCTGACCTGGCCGGTGTGAGCCGATTCCAGTATCCGCCGAACATGCGCATCATCCGGGTCATGTGCTCCGGACAGGTCAACCCCAACTTCATCCTCAAATCCCTGGAACAGGGCGCGGACGGCGTCCTTGTGGCTGGGTGACACATCGGTGACTGTCATTACCTGGACGGTAATATGAAGGCGGAACGGATGTTCGAGCAGGCCCGGGACATGGTACAGACCCTGGGCATCGCCCCCGAGCGGATCCGTTTGGCATGGGTCTCTTCTGCGGAGGCGAACCGGTTCGCCGAGGTGGCCCAGGAATTTACCCGGACCATCCAGTCCCTCGGGCCTGCGGACCTGAGCACCGCTCCTCGGGCGAGCCAGGCAACTTAGCCCGATCACGGATACACAAGCCCGCGTCATGAGGCTGCGCGCTTGTTGACAGAGCGGGCAAACCGCGCGGCGAGGAAAAATCATGAGCAAGGAAGTACTCATTATAGGCGGAGGGATCGCCGGGATACAGTCCGCCCTTGACCTGGCGGAGATGAACTTCCAGGTCCATCTTGTGGAGAAGCTGCCCAGCATCGGGGGCAAGATGGCCCAGCTGGACAAGACCTTCCCCACGAACGACTGCTCCATCTGAATCCTCTCGCCCAAGATGCTGGATGTCGGTCGACATCCCAACATAGAGCTTTTGGCCTACAGCGAGGTGGAAAATCTGGAGGGCGAGGCCGGCGACTTCACCGCCACCATCCGCAAGAAGGCCCGTTATGTGGACGAGGACAAGTGCACCGGTTGCGGTGAGTGCAGCCAGAAATGCCCCTCCACGGTCCCGGACGCCTTTAACGAAGGGCTGGCCAGCCGCAAGGCTATCTACAGCTGGTTCGCCCAGGGCATTCCTTCCACCCACACCATCGATCCGGAGCACTGCCGCCAGCTGCAGGGCAAGAAATGCGGAGTGTGCGAGAAAACGTGCAAGGCCGAGGCAATCAACTTCGAGCAGACGGACCAGCTCCTGGAGCGCAAAGTCGGCGCGGTCATCGTGGCCACCGGGTACACGGTCTTCGATCCCGCCCGCATCCCGGAATACCGCTATCGCGATCTGCCCAACGTGGTCACCGCCATGGAGTTCGAGCGCATGCTCTCCGCAAGCGGCCCCACAAGCGGCCATCTGGAGCGGCCCTCGGACAGGGCGGTCAAGAACGAGATCGCCGACCTGGAGAAACAGCTGAACAAGGCCCGCAAGGCCCTGGACAAGTACGAAAAGGACCGGGAAATGGACTCCGCCGAGGTCCACCGCCGGTTCACCGGCGGCGATCTCGGCGAGGACGAAGAGCTGAGCAAGTGGGCCAGGAAATACGAGGAGTACCAGGCCATCAGCCGCCGTCTGGAGAGCCTGAGGGCCAGGGCCGAGGAGTTCGAGGACGCGAAGAAGCTCGCCTTCATCCAGTGCGTGGGCTCCCGTGATCTTCGCTTCTACCCCTTCTGTTCCGGATACTGCTGCATGCACTCCATCAAGGAGGCCATTATCGCCCACGAGCACGAGCCGAGCACCCAGTCCACCATCTTCGGCATGGATATCCGGGCCGTGGGCAAGGGCTTCGAGGAATACAAGCTGCGCGGGCAGAGCAATGCGAACATCACCTACCGACGGGCTCGAGTTGCGGAGATCGACTCCGGAAAGCGGGACAACCCTGTGGTGGTGTACGAGGACACCCTGGAGCAGAAGGTCAAGCGCGAGGAGTTCGATCTGATCATCCTGGCCACCGCCTGCGCCCCGAGCTCCGGCATCAAGGACCTGGCGGACACCCTGGGGCTGGAGCTGGACCAGTACGGCTTTTTCCGGACACAGGCCGCGCATCCCATGGATTCGAGCCGCCCCGGCGTCTTCGTCTGCGGCTGCGCCAACAGCCCCATGGACATTCCCGAATCCGTGGCCCAGGCCTCGAGCGCGGCCGCCCGGACGGTGCAGGTGCTCACCGGACTGGGCAAGGAGGACTCCGGCCGCGCCATAGGCAAGGCGTCGTAGCCTAAGCCGGAGGTCGGATGTCGGAGATCGGATGTCGGAGATCGGACGTCGGAGGTCTGAGGTCGGAGGTCGGCTTTTCCGGCACAGATCGCGGCCTGACACGGAAAGAGACTAAGGCTACAGATGGAAGATAAGACAAGGCCCGCGAATCACGCGAATCATCGCGAATAACGAGATAGATGCATCCTGCTTGGCGCAGCATGCATGCAAACCCTGCAAACAAGATCGGTGACACCATGAGCGAAGAGAGCCGGGACAGCACACAGCAGGAACCGCGAGTCGGTGTCTTCATCTGCGACTGCGGCTCCAATATAGCCGGCCACCTGGACTGCGGCGCGGTCACGGAATTCGCCGCATCCCTGCCCGAAGTGGCCCTGGCCAAGGAAAACCTCTATACCTGCTCCGAATCAGGTGTCCTGGAGATCCAGAGGGCCATCCGGGACCACGACCTGAACCGCGTGGTGGTGGCCTCCTGCTCCCCGCGGACCCATCAGCCGCTATTCGCCTCCTCCTGCGCCGAGGCGGGGCTCAACCCCTATCTCTTCGAGATGGTCAACATTCGCGACCAGTGCTCCTGGGTCCATATGCAGGAGACGGACAAGGCCACGGAAAAGGCCAAGGAGCTGGTGCGCATGGCCGTGGCCAAGAGCGGCCATCTGGAGCCCCAGCAGGACATCGAATCCTCTCTGGATCGACGGGCTGTGGTCATAGGCGGCGGAGTGGCCGGGATGTCGGCTGCCGAGGCCATGGCCGGGATGGGCATGCAGGTGGTCCTGGTGGAGAAGGCCTCCCGCCTGGGCGGACTGCTCCGGTCCCTGAACCAGCTGGGGCCGGGGGGTATTCCCGCCTCCCAGCGGGTCGAGGAGCTGGTGCGCTCCGTGGAGGAGAAGGACAATATCACGGTGCATCTGGAATCCGAGGTCACGAGTGTCGGGGGATACATCGGCAACTACCAGCTCACTGTGCAGCCCGCCTCCGGGGAAGCCGAGCAGGTCACCGCGGGGTGCATTGTTGTGGCCACTGGTGCCGTGCCCTGGACTCCGCAGAACGGGCAGTACGGCTACGACCAGGACAAGGTGGTCACCCAGATGGAGCTGGAGCGGCTCCTGGCCGAAGGATCCTTCACACCTCCGGATCGCGTGGTGATGCTCCAGTGCGCGGGCGCGCGCTGCGAGGAGCGTGCCTACTGCTCCCGAATCTGCTGCCTCACCGGGGTCAAGAACGCCATGCTCATCAAGGAGATGAGCCCGGAAACGGAGGTCCACATCCTCTACCGGGACATGCAGATGTACGGCACGGACAAGGAGAGTATGCTCTGGGACGCCCGGGGCATGGGGATCTCCTTCCATGTCTACGATCCCGATCAGGGACTGGACGTGCAGTCGGACAGGATCGCGTATCACGATCATTTGCGGGGCGAGGACCGGGAGCTCCCGTACGATCTGGCCGTGTTGTCCACTCCTCTGGTGGCCCGGGACAATGCCAAAAAGATTTCCCAGATGATGCGGGTCCCCACGGACCAGAACGCCTTTTTCCTCGAGGCCCACGCCAAGTTGCGGCCCCTGGACTTCGCCGCCGACGGCATCTTCGTCTGCGGCTCCGCCCGCTACCCGGCGACCGTGGACGAGGCCAGATCCCAGGGAATAGGAGTCGCCGCCCGCATCGGGACCATCCTGTTCAAGGAGAAGCTCATCTCCAGCGCCATTGTCGCGGAAGTCGACCAGGAGAACTGCGTGGGCTGTCTGGGCTGTATCCAGGTCTGCCCCTACCAGGCGATCACCTATGACCCCCAGCTGGGCGTCTCCAGGGTGAACGAGATCCTGTGCAAGGGCTGCGGCAACTGCGCCTCGAGCTGTCCTTCGCACAGCATTCAGCTGCGGGGCTACAAGCCGGATCAGCTCTTCGCCCAGATCCGGGCCCTGGGGGAGGAAGAGGAACAGGGCCTGTAGCTTTTGGGGCACAGATTGAAGCAGTTCAACAGGTGTATACCCTGGCCAACTCCGGGCACAACCAAGCATGGAAATGCTGCGTGGCCCTTTGCCCAGATGATTCAACGAGTTGGCCCCATTTTCCTACAGAATACAACCAAGGGATCGTGGCTCCGGGGCTGCCCGGTCCAAGGTCCCATCCAGCAAACGAGGTAATGTGTCATGAGCCAAGCCGATTTCGAGCCCAAGGTCCTTTGTTTCCTCTGCACCTGGTGAGCCTACGCCGCTGCTGACCTGGCCGGGGTCAGTCGGTTCCAATATCCCGCCAACATTCGGATTGTGCGGGTTATGTGCAGCGGAAGCGTCTCCATGCACCACATGCTGCTCACCTTCCAGGAAGGGGTGGACGGGCTGCTTGTGGGCGGCTGACACATCGGAGACTGCAATTACCTGTACGGTAATTACTCCGCCCGGAAACGCGTCCACTTCCTCCAGCAGCTGCTAGCCTTCTACGGCCTGGACGAACGGCGTCTGCGCACTGCTTGGGTTTCTTCCGCGGAGGCTGCGGAATTCGCATCGGAAATCAGGGACTTCATTTCCGTATTGAAGGAACTGGGGCCCTCGCCCATGAAGACGCAGCGTATCGAGGCAGCGGCCTAAGTCGCGTCGCCTCGCGATGACGACAACCCCAAAGCAATACCAGGAACGCGGATAGACCATGATCGAACAAGTGCAGCAGAAAGTGCGGGAGCTCCTGGAAGCGGGAACGATCCAGGGCTTTCTCGGGCTCCGCGAGCAAAACGGCCACATCGCCCCCTACCTCTTCCGGGATCCCGAGGATCTGGAGGGCATGTCCCTGGGGGACAGAGAGCGTCCGGGTGATGCGCGATATCCCTTGAGCAAGCTCCTGCTCACCCTGGCCAGGAACTATCCCCAGACCACCTTCGGCATTCTGGTGCGTGGCTGCGACGAGCGGGCACTGGAATCCCTTGCCGCCTGGAACCAGCTGGACCGGAACAAGGTGGTTCCCGTGGGCATCGCCTGCCCTCGGGAGCTGGCCGAGGAGTGCGAGTGCGAGCGCCCCTATGCCAATGATCCGGTTGCCGGGGAAAAGACGGAGCCGGTCGCTTTCGCCTCCGTGGCCAGGTTGCAGGAGCTCGAGCCTTCCGAGAGAATGCGCTACTGGCTGCGGGAGTTCGACAAGTGCGTCAAGTGCTACGGCTGTCGCGACGTCTGCCCTGTCTGCTTTTGTCGTGAGTGCAGCCTGGAGGATCAGAACCTGGTTCGTACCCGGAACCTCCCGCCGGAGAATCCCATCTTCCATCTGACCCGGGCAACCCATATGGCGGGCAGATGCATCGACTGCGGCCTCTGCGAGCAAGCCTGCCCCGCGCAGATCCCGCTGCGGACCCTGTATAAGAAGGTAGGCCAGATCATGGAGGAGGAGTTCGCCTACCACACCGGCGAGACCACGCAAAAGCCGCCGCTTCAGATCGCGGACGAGCAATAGGGCCACTAAACGCCAAACGCATCATCCTAGAGCACCGAGGGAGCCATGGAATATACGAACGTGCTCACCACCTGCACCTATTGCGGATGCGGGTGCAACTTTTACCTGGAAAACCTCGACGGCAGCCTGACGGGGACGATCCCCTGCAAGACAAGCCCGGTGAACGAGGGGAGGCTCTGCATCAAGGGATGGAACGCCCACGAGTTCGTCCAGAGCGATCAAAGGCTCACCTCTCCCCTTGTCCGGAAAAACGGCCGACTCGTTCCCGTTTCCTGGGACGAGGCCCTGGAATACACCGCCTCGGAGCTGACCGCGATCCGCTCCGAGCACGGCTCGGACAGCCTGGCCTTTCTTGCCTCGGCCAAGGTGACCAATGAAGAGAACTTTCTGCTCCAGAAATTCGCCCGGGCCGCTGTGGGGACCAACAACATCGACCACTGCGCCCGGCTCTGACATTCCTCCACAGTGGCCGGTCTGGCCACTGCATTCGGCAGCGGAGCGATGACCAATTCCATCGGGGATATCGAGGAGTCCGACTGTATCTTCATCACCGGCTCCAACACCTCTTCCTCCCATCCCATTGTCGCCGATCGCGTGCATCGGGCCCGGGAAAGGGGCGCCAAGGTGATCGTGGCCGATCCCAGACGGATCCACATGGCCCGCATGGCGGACATTCACCTCCAGCAGAAGCTGGGCACGGACGTGGCTCTGCTCAACGGGATCATGCACGTCATCCTGGAACAGGGCTGGCAGGATCAGCAATTCATCGACGAGCGATGCGAGGGATTCGAGGCACTCAGGGAAACGGTGCGGCAGTATACGCCCTCTGTGGTTGAAGAG
>CAYNCR010000060.1:0-1430 GCA_964395575.1 uncultured Desulfohalobiaceae bacterium | reverse complement strand
CGGCCGGGCGAATGCCGCCTCCATCCTCTACTGCATGGGAATCACCCAGCACACCACCGGGGTGGACAACGTCAAGTCCTTGGCCAACCTGACCATGCTCACAGGCAACATCGGTCGACCCGGCACCGGGCTCAACCCCTTGCGGGGCCAGAACAACGTGCAGGGCGCCTGTGACATGGGCGGGCTGCCCAATGTCTTTTCCGGATATCAGCAGGTGGCCAGCTCCGAGGCGAACAGCAAGTTCGCCTCCGCTTGGCAGGCGGATCTTCCGGACCGGCCCGGGCTGCCCATTCCGGACATGATCGCCGGTCTGGGGGACGGGAGCGTGCAGGGCCTCTATGTCCTGGGGGAAAATCCCGTAATGAGCGACCCGGACACGGACCACGTCAGCCAGGCCCTGCAGCAGGCCCGCCTCGTGGTGGTCCAGGACATATTCCTCACCGAGACCGCCCAGCAGGCCCACGTGGTCCTGCCGGGCGTGTCCTTTGCGGAAAAGGACGGCACCTTCACCAACACCGAGCGCAGGGTCATGCGGGTCCGCAAGGCGGTGGAGCCCGTGGGCGACTCTCGCCAGGACTGGGAGATCATCCAGGATCTCTCCAACAGACTGGGCTACTCCATGACCTATTCCTCACCCGAGGAGATCATGCAGGAAATCTCCAGCCTGACCACACAATACGGGGGCATCACCTACGAGCGCCTCGAAGGGTACGGTCTGCAGTGGCCCTGTCCGGACACCGATCATCCGGGAACAAAGATCCTGCATCAGGAGCGCTTCGCTCGCGGCCTGGGACTCTTCCATGCGGTTGAACATCAGCCGCCGGCGGAAAGCGTAGACCAGGAATATCCCTTCTGGCTCACAACGGGCCGGATCTATACCCACTACCACACCGGGACCATGACCCGAAACTCCCCCACTCTCGAACGCGAGGCCCCGGAGGGCTGGATGGAGATCCATCCCGATGACGCCCGAAAGCTCGGAGTGCGGACCGGGGACAAGATCCGTGTTGCCTCCAGACGGGGAAGCGTGGAGGCGGCGGCCTACGTGAGCGACGACACCAGGCAGGGCACTGTGTTCATGACTTTCCACTATGTGGAGAGCAACGCCAACGTTCTGACCAATCCGGCCACTGACCCCATAGCCAGGATTCCGGAGTACAAGGTCTGTGCCGTGAGCCTGGAAAAGGCCGCCTGAGACTGCCGATCCATCCTTCCATCCGGGGCTCGGATCCCGAGCCCCGGGATGCTTCATTCCCCTCTCCTATCCTACTAGCCGATTCCTCCACCGGCAGGACGAATGGATTTACATGCCGAGCAATTCATGGTCTCCTCAAAAAACTCCTTTTCTTTTCCTCTGACGTGATTTCCGAGCCGAACCCGGGCACAACCAAGCATGAAAATGGTGCGCGGGGAGCCCTGTTGAATCCTGC
>CAYNCR010000059.1:0-12142 GCA_964395575.1 uncultured Desulfohalobiaceae bacterium | reverse complement strand
AGCCAAGGTGTATTATGAAACCCAGCGAAGCGCTCCACCCGCCTTCGCCTCGCGGAAAATTCCTCAATAATTCAACAGGTTGGCCACATTATTATACAAAAAAACCGTGAACTTGGGAGCGTAATCCGGGCTCTGGGCCAATTTTCAGATGGCAAAGGAGCGTTGACGCCCTCAACGCGCGGGTATAAACTCATGGGAAGTTTCTGAGCCAATGCCCGCGCTTGGGGCAAGGTCTCCCTTCAGGGGCTCAGTCCGCAGGAGCCTTTTCTATCAGCTTGGATAACGCGGAGCGGCTGCCATGTAAAGCATGTACCGCCGAAGAGGAGCTTGCCATGGATGAGAAGAGCGACGCCTCCTGGTTTACCGCGCGCGATCTCTTCGCCGGACACATCGGCTGCCGTGTGGTCCGGATGGAGGACGGATACGCCGAATCGGAGATGGAGATCGAGGAGCACCACAAAAACGGCGTGGGCCTGGCCCACGGAGGGGCCATCTATTCCCTCGCGGACCTGGCCTTCGCCGCCGCCTCGAACTCCAGACGCGAGACCGCGGTGGCCATCAACGCGACCATCTCCTATATGAGGCCCATTACCTCAGGCCGTGTCCGGGCCGAGGCCCGGGAGACCGCCACAAACCCCAAGCTGGCCACATACGTGGTCACCGTGTACGACCAACAGGACACCGCCTGTGCCGTTTTTCAGGGCACGGTGTACAAGAAGACGGAACATGCCGATTAGATTTCTCGCGATCCTCGTCTGTCTGGTGCTTCTGCCCGCGCAGGTCCTCCCCGGAGAATCGGACCGGCTGCGCATCACCGCGCCCGCGAGCGTCTCAGAGGGAGATCCCTTCCTTGTCCGGGTCAGCACCGATCGTCCCCTTTCCGCTGTAGAGATCACCTGGCTCGGGGAGCGTACCCGCCTGCCCCTGCGGGAAAAAAACGGGACCTATAGCGGCGAAATCATTCTCGGAACCGAGGCCGGGCAGGATGATCCCGGGGTTCACTGGATCGGAGCGCGAGCCAGCGGAAACGGCAGCAGTTTCGTCCACAAGCGACGGATCACAATCCGGAATAAGGATTTTCCCCGCCAGCATCTCTCCCTGCCTGAGGAGAGCGTGACCCTGTCCTCGTCCCAGCACAAGCGCTACAAGGAGGACAAGCGCGCCATCGGAAAAGCCCTGGGCACGATCAGCGAGGAGCGTACCTGGAGCCGCACCCTGCGCTGGCCCGCCCGCGGGGAAATAACCAGCACCTATGGGCTGGACCGCATTCTCAACGGCCAGCCCCGCTCGCCGCACAGAGGCATCGACCTGGCCCTGCCCAAGGGCACCCCGATCCGGGCCACTGAGGCCGGACGCGTGCTCCTCACCGGCAATTTCCTCTTCGAGGGGAAGGCGGTGTTCATCGACCATGGCAGGGGCCTGATCAGTATGTACTTCCACCTCGCCTCCATAAGCGCCCGAGAGGGGGAACACGTGGAACGGGGCGAGGTGATCGGCAAAAGCGGCGAGAGCGGCCGCAGCAGCGGGCCCCATCTCCACTTCGGGCTCAGCGCCCTGGATCGCCTGGTCAATCCCCTTCCCCTCCTGGGCGAATAAAGCATCTCAACAAGCCCCTCTTTGTGCTCTGCTCCCGTTTGTCCGGCTGGATGAATGATTTCTGCATACCGAGTTTGCCCTCAATGGCCTGGATCGGCCTATCGCGCGAAGCAAAGCGAGTCCCATTATTTTTTTCAATTATAACGGAGTGTTACTCAGAAACTTCCTTCTGCTCTGAAATTTCAGAGATTGAATACGAGCGGGGAGCGTGCTAGATTTTTCAAAGATCGGCGAGCGTGTTCAAGGAATTATCTCCTGGCACACCGCTCTGCCGACACGCTCCTGAACCGGACTCTTTTCTGCGTCAACGATGCTCCGAAGCTTCCGGGAATCGGAAACGATATCGTTCCCGAATGGATCTGTTCCGTATCCTGACCCCTACACCCTGTCACCTGTGAGACGGAAGCCCCATGCATCCCGATCCGAACAATCCCTGGTCCTTCATCAAGGGGCTGGAGCCCGTGAGCTTCTGCGACTGGCCGGGTAAAACCAGCCTTGTCCTCTTTACCGGAACCTGCAACCTGCGCTGTCCTACCTGCCACAATCCGGACCTGGCCAGACGGCCCGAAAGGCTGCCCGGAATCTCGCGCGACATGCTTCTGCGGCGCGTCCGTTCCAAAGGGAGCTGGATCGACGGTGTGGTGGTCTCCGGAGGAGAGCCCTGCGGTGTTCCGGGTCTGGAAAACATCCTGGAGGCGATCGCGGATCTGGGCCTGCCCATCAAGCTGGACAGCAACGGCTTTTATCCCCGCATGATCGAATACTTGCTGGAAAGGGACCTGGTGGCTCTCTTTGCCGTGGACGTGAAGGGGCCCTTCGACCGGTATCCGGATCTCACCGGTAACAGAGCCGATCCCGGGGAGTCGCGGGCCAATCTGGAGCGCGTCTTTGCCCAGGCCCGGGAATGGCCGGAACGCTTTCTCTTTCGCTGCACCCACGTACCCGGCCTGACCGAACAGGATCTGGATCGTGTCCGGGGCTATCTTCCCCGAACGCACACCCTGAGCGTGCAACAGTACCGCCACCCGCCGCCTTCTGTCGACGAGCTCACCGCATCCGGTGCTCGGGATTCAGGAGTCGGGAGTCAGGAGACAGATAATACCGCAATGCGAGACGTATAGCCCAAAACGTATCCTGTCTTCTTTTCGGGTTACGGATCAGGAGCACCTCTTAACCTTTTCCTTTGGGCGAATAACGACTCGCGAATCATAGCTTACCGGCACAATGCACCATCAAGCAATCACCAAATAAGGCCTTTTGGAGGAAGTATGTACACCGACGAACTGGAAGAGCGCATCACCGGATCCCGGACCGCGCTGACCAAGCCCAAGCAGATCAAGAAGCGCGACGGATGCTGTGAGACCTGGGGGGTCAACCGCATTGCCGACGCCATCCTCAAGGCCCTCAAGGCCAGCGGAGTCAAGGACCCGCTTCTGGCCCACCGCCTGGCCCAGAAGGTGGAGAAGAAGCTTGCGGGCATCGAGGTGCCGGAGCAGGAGCAGGTCCAGGACATGGTGGAGATGGTGCTCATGGAGAGCCGTCTCTTCTACGTGGCCAAGCGCTATATCGTCTACCGCGAGCAGCGCCGCCAGCTCCGGTCCCAGCAGGAGGCCTTCCTGGACATCGGGGCCACCATCGACAACTACGTGAACAAGAACGACTGGCGGATCGCGGAGAACGCGAACATGGCCCACTCCTTCCAGGGGCTCATGCTGCACCTCTCCGGCTCGGTCCAGGCCCGCTACGCCCTGGAGCGTTACCCCGAGGAAGTCCGGATGGCCCATGACCACGGCTATTTCCACATCCACGACCTCTCCTTCGGTCTGGCTGGATACTGCGCCGGCTGGAGCCTGCGCGACCTGCTGCTGGAAGGGTTCAACCTGGAAGGACGCTGCTCCTCCGGCCCGCCCAGACACCTGGACGCGGCCATGGGCCAGATGGTCAACTTCCTGGGGACACTGCAGAACGAGTGGGCCGGGGCCCAGGCCTTCAACAACGTGGACACCTACCTGGCTCCCTTCGTGCGCAAGGACAACCTCTCCTATCGCCAGGTCAAGCAGGCCATGCAGAAGTTCGTGTTCAACCTGAACACCACCTCCCGCTGGGGCGGACAGAGCCCCTTCACCAACCTCACCTTCGACCTGGTGCCGCCCAAACACATCGCCGACGAGGGCGTCATCATCGGCGGCGAGATCCAGGACGAGTGCTACAGCGACTTCGTCGAGGAGATGGAGATGCTGAACAGGGCCTTCCTGGAGGTCATGCTCGAGGGGGACTACCACGACCGCATCTTCAGCTTCCCCATCCCCACGTACAACGTGACCGAGGACTTCCCCTGGGACTCCGAGGTGGGCGAGCTGCTGCTGCAGCTCACCGCCAAGTACGGCGTCCCCTACTTCCAGAACTTCATCAACTCCGACCTGCGGCCCGAGGACGTGCGCTCCATGTGCTGCCGCCTGCAGATGGATCTGCGGGAGCTTCAGCACCGCACCGGCGGGCTCTTCGGAGCCGGCGACCTCACCGGCTCCATCGGCGTGGTTACCCTGAACCTGGCCAAGCTGGGCTATCTGGCCCAGGACGAGGAGGACTTCCTGGAGCTGATCGAGGAATACGCCACCATGGCCAAGGACTCCCTGGAGTTCAAGCGCAAGTGGGTCAGCGACAACATGGAGCGGGGCATGTTCCCCTTCTCCTATCGCTACCTCAAGAACGGCCTCAAGGCCCACTTCAGCACCATCGGCCTCATCGGCGGGCACGAGGCCTGCCTCAACCTGTTGGGCAAGGGCATCGAGACCCAGTCCGGCGTGCGGCTCATGACCCGCACCCTGGACCACCTGCGGGAGCTGACCAGCAAGTTCCAGGAGCAGACCGGGAACCTGTTCAACCTCGAGGCCACCCCTGCGGAGGGCACCAGCTACCGCCTGGCCAAGATCGACAAGCAGCTCTACCAGGACATCGTCACCTCCGGTGAGGAAGTGCCCTACTACACTAACTCCACCACCCTCCCGGTGGACGCCACCTCGGACGTCATTGCCGCCCTGGAGCACCAGAACATGCTCCAGCCCAAGTACACCGGGGGCACGGTGTTCCACACCTTTCTGGGCGAGGCGATTGCGGATCCGCAGTCCCTGAAGAGCTTTATGATCAAGGCCATGACCCAGACCAAGGTGCCCTACCTTTCCATTACGCCCACATTCTCCGTGTGCAAGGACCACGGCTATCTGGAGGGCGAGCAGTGGGTCTGCCCCCACTGCGGCGGCGAAGCGGAAGTGTACACGCGCGTGGTGGGGTACTATCGACCGGTCAATATGTGGAACCGCGGCAAGCAGGAAGAATACCGCCAGCGCCGCATGTTCCAGCCGTTGGAGCAGATGTCCGAATAAACGCCTCCGTCTGCGGGGCGCTCCGGATCCTGGGCGCCCCGCGGGCGTGATCCTCCCGCGAGAAGCACCGCTCCCGGAAATCCATCCCTCCGTCGGCATCCAGGCGAACCAGCGTCGAGCTCCGGGTGCCGTATTCCTCCCCGCAAATGAACACCGGTGAGAGAAAGCGCTCCCACTCCGGCCCGATCCCGGTGTCCGGCAGATCCTTCGGATCGGCCTCCCGCGTGTCCTCCAGCAGGCCGAAGAGCTCCTCCTCGCCAGGCGGATTCGGCCGATGGAGAAGCTCTGCCAGCCCGCGCGCACTGCTGATCGTCTTGGGCCAGGGCTCGTTGAGCAGGCCGTTGCTCAGGGCGTGGATGCCCGGTCCCAGACGGCAGAGCCGCTTGCCCCGGCTGGCGAAATAAAAGAGCTCCGCACCACTGCCGAAGATCAGGTTGAATCCGTTGTATGCATGGGCCGAGGCGATGAGCAGGCGGATGAACTCCGGCATGGAGTGCTGCCCGGCCAGGAAGGCGCGGACGAGGTGGCCCCGCGAGGCAGCCGAGGCCCGAAAGCCGCGCGGATCGCGGATGTTGGTCAGAACGGCCAGGCGACCGGTGCGGCTGACACCGCCCCAGGTCCCGCCGCTTCGCTCGTCCCATCCGGCAAGGACATCCGGATTGTCCGGCCAAAAGTGCGCGGAGGCCGTAGGCCGCTCGAAGAACTCGTCCCGGTTCGCGGCCAGGACCAGCGGATAGTCCGAGCGGACATTTTTGCCGATAAGGACCAGACACATAAGCGATGAGGGGTTCCCCGTTCCCGGTTCCGGGTTCCCCGTTTTTTTGTTCTAGGCGTCAAGGTGATTTCGTGGCGACTGATCACGGATAACAGATAACAGACAACAGATAACGCATCACTCATTCCTCCCCGCCAGATACCCCTGCCGGATGGCCTGGATGGCCTGGCCGGGCTGGCTGGCGTCGCCGACTGCGGAACAGGGAATGTTCATCTTTTCCACTTCCGTTTGCAGGGGATTGTGCGACCTCGTGCCCACGGCCAGGACCACCGTGTCCCCGGGCAAAAACTCGGGGCCGTTTTCCGTTTCCGCCTTCAGGCCCTCGGGAGTGATCTCCAGGGCCGTGGTTTTGGCCTTGGAGGCAATGCCCAGAGCGGCCATCTCCTGCTTCATGGTCCAGCGGGTGGAGGGGCCGATGTCCTGGCCCAGCTTGTCCAGCATCTCCACCACGGTGATCTCCTTGGTTCCGGAGAGGCAGAGCCCCCTCAGGGTGTCGCAGTCCTCCACATTGTGGCTGAGCAAAAACTTGAGGCTCTCCCCGTCCAGGGTGCCCTTGCGGCCGAGGAAAAGGGCGGTCTCCACGCCGGCCGCGCCGCCGCCGACCACGACCACCCGCCTGCCGGGATGGGCCCTGCCCGCCAGGACGTCCCAGGCCTGGCAGACATTGTCCCCGTCCGCTCCGGCAATGTCCGGAGTTATGGGAGCGCCTCCCGTGCACAGGATCACCCGGTCCGGGGCGTATTCGCGGATCAGCTCCGGAGTCGCCTCTTTACCCGTCTCCAGGCGCACGCCGCGCAGCTCCACCTGCCGGGCCAGATCCCGGGCCAGAACGGAAAACTCCTCCCGTCCGGGAGGCGCCCCGGCTATATGGAGCTGGCCGCCCAGCTCGCGGCTCTTCTCCACGAGAATCACCTCGTGTCCCGCGTCGCTTGCGGCCAAGGCCGCGCTCATTCCGGCGGGACCGCCGCCGGCCACAAGGACGCGCTGAGGGCTCTCCGCGGGTTTTTGTGGGAATTCCAGCTCGTGCCCCGCCCTGGGATTGACCAGGCACTCCACGTGGGCCATGCGGAAGAGATTGTCCATGCAGCCCTGACCGCAGCCGATGCAGTGCACGATGTCCGCCTCGCGGCCCTGACGTGCCTTTTCCGGCAGCTCCGGATCCGCGATGAGGCCCCTGCCCACGGCGGCCATGTCGCACATGTGGGAGGCGATGAGCTCCCTGGCGGTTTCCGGATCGTTGATCCGGTGGCTGGCCACCACCGGCACGTCCACCGCCTCCTTGATCCCGCGGGCCAGATAGGCGAATCCGCCGCGGGGCACGCTGGGCACGATCTGCGGCACTCCTGCCTCGTGCCAGCCCACGTTCACGTGCAGGGCGTCCGCCATGCCCTCTCCGGCCAGATGCCCCGCCACCTCCTGGAGGTCCTTGCGGCCCATGCCGCCCGGCATGAGGTCGTTGCCGTTCATGCGGACCACAATGGGGAAATCGGAACCGACTTTATCGCGCACGGCCTGCAGGACTTCCAGGGGAAAGCGGAGCCGGTTCTCCGGGCTCCCGCCGTACTCGTCCTCGCGCTGGTTGGTCAGGGGAGAGAGGAACTCGCTGATGAGATATCCCGTGCCGCAGAGGATCTCCACAGCGTCGAATCCGGCCTGGTGCACCCTGCCCGCGGCCGCGGCGAAGGCGTCCACGATCTCGCGGATTTCATCCTTTTCCAGAGCCCGAGGGGTCTCCTTGGTGAAGCGGGAGGGGATGGCGGAGGGCGCCACCGGCTCCCTGCCCTCCATGAAAAAGGAGGGGTTGTAGCGGCCGGCGTGATTGAGCTGGACCGCGGACGCCGCCCCGCCGGCCCGTATTTCGTCCGCGAGCTCGGCAAGGCCGGGAATGAATTCGTCCTTGTGAGCCCCGATGTTGAGCGGCGATCCGGAGCGCTCGTCCACCGTTGCGAAGCCGACGCAGACAAGGCCGGCTCCGCCGCGGGCCCGTTCGCGGTAGAAGGCCTTCATCTGTTCCGTGACCTGAAAATTGTCCGCCATGTCCAGATGCATGGCCGGGAGGAAAATTCGGTTTCGCACCTCGAGACGGTTGATCCGGATGGGCTCGAAAAGCGGATCGCGCATGACAAGCTCCTTGCTGCAATCTTTGGCGATTGGGGGTGAGAGGTCCTCTGACACTGTGCGTCGTGCTCTCTATTCCGTGTTATTCCGTGCTTGCCCTGTTAAACATTTATCCCGTTAAACTCCGAAGGAAAGCGAAGCTGTTTAACCGGGAAACGGAAGCATCCTGCTAAGCAGGGTTTAACGGGGTGTTCCGTGGGCCGATCTCTTTTCGGATCCGATCCGCCAGCCACTCGGTCCAGTCCCCAATCCCCTCGCCGTTTTTACAGGACAGCGGTATGACCGCCATGTCGGGATTCAGTTTCCGCACGCTTTCCCGCACGGCGTCCACATCGAAGTCCGCCAGGGCGGCGTAATCCGTCTTGTTGACCACCAGGGCCTGACAGGTGGAAAACATCAGGGGGTATTTGCGGGGTTTGTCGTCGCCCTCGGGCAGGCTGAGGATCATGGCGCTCGCATGGGCGCCGGTATCGAACTCCGCCGGACAGACGAGATTGCCCACGTTCTCCAGGATGATCAGATCCAGGTCCTCCTCGCCCAGGGCCTCCAGACCCTGATCCACCATGGAGGCGTCCAGGTGGCAGAGCCCGCCAGTTGTGAGCTGCGTCGCGCGCACTCCTGCCTCGGCCACACGCTCCGCATCCACGCTGGAGTCGAGGTCCGCCTCGATGATCCCGATGCGACACTGATCGCCCAGAACGCGGATCGTCTCCAGGATCAGGTGTGTTTTGCCCGCCCCAGGCGAGGCCATGAGATTGAGCAAGAACGTGCCCTTGTCGCGGAGCCGTCCGCGGATGGATTCGGCCTTTTCCGCGTTCTCCGCAAGCACCCCTTCCTTGACCTGGATCAACTTAACCCGGCTCATATCAGACCGCCTCCAGACTGGCCACTGTGTATTCCCTGCCCGAAATCAGGTCCGCGCGCTCCGAGGCGCAGGCCGGACAGATCGGACTCTCCTCCGCGCTCCATTCGAATCTGTTGTCGCACTCCCGGCAGGTAAGGACCGCCGGAACGCGCTTTACCCGGAGCGTCGCGCCCTCGGCCGCGGTCCCCTGGGTCAGGTGGTCGAAGTACTTCTGCATCCATTCCTCGCGAAGATGGCTGAGAGCCCCCACTTCCAGGTTCACGGCCTCCACCCGGCTCACGCCGCTCTTGCCGGCGTGCCGGAGCACCACCTCCAGGATTCCCTGCATGACGGACAGCTCGTGCATGGGTTCGTAGCCCGTTATCTGTTATCGGTTATCAGTGATCGGTGATCAGTTATCGGTTATCCGTGATTCTTTATCTGCAGCCTCGCAATCACCCCGTAACCCACAACGCTGAACGGGGGACCGGGAACAGGGAACGCTATTCACATCAGACCCCTCTCCTGCGCGATCCTGGTGTAGGTCTCCACGACATTCTTGGGGGGATCGTAGCGCTCTTCCCGGGTAACGAGGCGCAGCGCGTCGAAATCGCAGGCGTGGACGCACAGGCCGCAGCCGATACAGCGGTCCCGCTCCACCTCGGCGACATCGTCGGCAACCGCGATCGCATCCATCTGACAGATATCCTCGCACGCGCCGCAGGCGGTGCAGTTCTCCGGCTCCACCTGGGCCAGGAAGTTGGTGTGCATCGCCTCCGCCGGGCGGTCGAAGGATTTGACGTGCTTGAGGATCTGGCAGCAGCAGCCGCAGCAGAGACAGATGCTCACCGGTTTCTGGGCGTTGCCCGGCTGCAGGACCAGCCCCTCGTCCAGGCTCTTGCGCAGGACCTGCTTGGCCTCATCCTGGGAGATAGGCCTGCCCAGGCCGTTCTCCTCGTAGAAGTAGGCCCCGCCGCCGAAGACGAGACAGGTCTCCTCGGACTTGCCGCAGCCGTGTCCGGTCATGCGGTGCTCCCTGCGGCAGATGCACGGGGCGAGCACGATCTTGGACTGGCTCTCCAGAATCGCCTCCGCGCGATCAAAGGGCATAACCCCGGCATCGGGTTCCAGGCTCTCCTCCACGGGAACCACGCGCAGCTGTTTCGTGTCCGTGCGAGCCCAGACATCCCGCATGATATGGGGCAAAAACTCGTTCACCTCACGGATGAGGCCCTCGTCCAGGCTCTGGACCTGGTACTCCCAGATGCCCATGATGAACTGGGCCGCCATGTACGTGGTCTGCCCTCCCTTGCTGGAGCGGAAGATGAGGCCGCGACTGGCCATACTGTCCAGCCGGTCGGCAAGAGCATCCGCGTCCTGGCCCAGGCGCTGTCCGATCTGCTCCGCAGTCTCCGGCATCATGGCGAGGTTGCAGGCGAGCTCCGCCTCTTCCGGGGAAAAGAGGCGCTCGAGGATGCGGAGCTCCAATCCTGAGTCGGTGCGGGGATATCCGCCGGGCAAATTGTTCAGATGATCTGCGAGCTTTTCGTACACCTGGCTCATAAAAGCCTCCTGGTCTGCTTTCGCCGGTCGTTCCGGCAATGTGTCATCCGTGAAAGGGATTACTCAGAAAGATATTCTCGCGCAGAGGCGCGGCGGCGCGGAGTAGCATTTTTTTCGGATTCCGAGCCTCCGTGCGAGTGACTTGCTCCACTGCTGCATCTTCAACCGGTGCAGGTGGTGTGAACCGCTTGTTCGCTAGCGCTCGCTCGACTTGAGGAACAAGAAGGACGTGAGTTGAGCCATGCAGCTCGTTATAGGACTTAAGCCCAGCTTCGTCTATAATCCTCCCCGGCAAGCGGAGCTTGCCTGCGTCTTTCCCCGCGGCAACCGTCCGCCGCGGGGAATGTCCCGTATGTCGAGCGACCGGAGGGAGCGGGCGGTTAGACATTTGAATCCTTCGCCGGCAGAAGCTCATCGAAGACGATGGTTTCGAAGCGCTGCAGGGGTGCGGTGCTCTTGTCCACCTTCATCTGCAGAATAGCCCCCTGCCATGAGCTCAGGATGAAGTCCGCCAGACCGGACGTGTCCCGCTCCGCGTCGAGATCACCGCGACTGGCGGCCTCCTTCAGGGCCCTCCGGATTCCCTCGCGCAGGGCCCGGAAGGCCTGCTCCAGGCGCTGCCTGAAGGCTTCGTCCAGATCGCCCATCTCTTGGGCCATGTTTCCCACGGGGCAGCCGCCCCTGCAGGCATTGCTCTCGAAGCCGCCACGCAGCTCCTGGAAATAGCGAAGCAGGCGCTCCAGAGGGGGCAGATCCTTCCGGGCCAGGTGCCTTTCCAGCAGCCGGATCAAACGGATTTGGTAGTAGTCGATGAGCTGGAGTCCAAAGTCGCTCTTGCTCCGGAAATAGAAATAGAAGGAGCCCTTAGGGACCTCCGCCCCGCGCAGGATCTCCTGGATCCCGGTATTGTTGAACCCTCTGCGGTGGACGATCTCCGCGCCCACCCGCAGGATGCGCTCTTTGGTCTGCGATCTTTCCGCCATATTGCCTCACTTGTTGAGTCAGCCTGCCATGCTGAACGACCGGTCGTCTACCCCATCGCTTTCAAAAAATCGACCTAGGGGATCCTTGCTCTGCAGGCGTTTCCATCGCCCGCACAGGCCTATACTCAGAGGAAAATCAGTAAAATTTCAATAAAACTTCAAGTTCTGCTTGAATTTTGCCTGGAGCCGGTAAACAGGAACCAGAAGGAAGGAAGGGACCGTCCGGCCCGCACGGAGTCAGAGACGCACATTCCGGACAGCAGCCGAGCAGTGCGGGCCCTGCTTCTTGACAATCCAAGGCGGTCTCCCCTATTCTTTGTTTTATCTCGCCCCTGTAGCTCAGCAGGATAGAGCACGAGATTCCTAATCTCGGGGCCGGAGGTTCGAATCCTCCCGGGGGCATGCTATTATACGGGGCTTTTCGGCTGGGCCGGAAAGCCCTTGTTTCTGTACAGCCAATTCTCTCCCACTATTCTCCCACCGATGAACGCTGGCCCCGCGGATCGGGGCATTACACGCCCCTTGTTGTCATACACGAAGGACCGGAAAGCAATCATGTGGCAATGGCCGCGTATAGATGGCTCTGCCCTGGATGTATCTGGACCAAGGGAATACAAGGCGAGTCGTTGAGGGCGGGGTCGATAGCGTGGTCTATTCACAATTATACAATTAATTCCGGTAAGATATATCCCTTCAAGTTTTCGATCTGTTGATCCCCAGGACCAAACCTACACAGACGCCCCGCTCAAGGCCCTCACAGCCAAAATTTGCGCCGCTTTTTCTCCTGGCCTTCCCCCGGAATCGGCCTTATGATTCGGGCCTTGGCCTCGCCTGGTCCAGGTCAGGACCACTGACCGGGCTTGGCCCGGACCCGATACCT
>CAYNCR010000058.1:0-12401 GCA_964395575.1 uncultured Desulfohalobiaceae bacterium | reverse complement strand
TGTTGAATGCAGCGTAGCTGCCCTGCCGAAAGCAGGATTCAATAGGGCTCCCCGCGCACCATTTTCATGCTTGGTTGTGCCCGGGTCCGCCCGGGAATGAGGGTTGTGTCCCTTTAGCTTTCCGCATTCCATTTAGCTGTCACTCCCTTCGCGGAGCAGTTGATACAGCGCCAAAACGGCGTAGGCATAGCTCCACAACCCGAATCCGGAAACCACCCCCACGCACCGCGGAGCGATCATGCTTGTGTGCCGCAGGGGCTCCTGCCTGGCCCAAACGTTGCTTAGATGCACCTCAACGCAGGGGATGTCGATCCAGGCCAAGCAGTCCGCCAGGGCCAGACTGGTGTGGGTGTAGGCTCCCGCATTGAGCGCGATTCCCTGAACCCTCTCATCCAATGCCTGTTCCAGACGATCGATGAGCCCGCCTTCGCTGTTGGACTGATAAGTCACCAGATGAACGTGTCCGGCGGCCTCCCCCATAACCTTCCGGACCAGATCCGGAAGATCGTGCAGGCTCCGGTCTCCGTAAATCTCGGGCTCCCTCCTGCCCAGGACCCCGAGATTGGGACCGTTCAGCACAAGGATATTCGCTGTTTCCATGGCCTCCACTCAATGTCGGGCCGCTTGACCAGGGGACCTATTTGGTCTCTTCCGGAAGCTCCGGGCCCTGCTCCTCTTTCTTGGGCTCAACCATAACCTCTGGCTCGCTGGACTCCGGCTCCACCTCTTGGGGCTCTTCCTTTTCCTCTTCCATCTGCGGAGATACCGGGCTGATCTCCGTGCGCAGGAGAAAGACGAGATCTCCGGTCTTGATCTCGCGCTGGGCCTCCATGAGCTCGGCTTGGGCCCTGTTGTCCAGAGTGCGATAGATGTATCCCGAGCCCACGATCTTGCCCTTTTTCGAGTCCTCCAGGGCGGTATCCATCTGGACCACGACGAAATAGGCGCCACTCTTGTCCGGTGTAAGCTGCTCCAGCTCCAGGTCCACCTGGAAGTTGCCCGCAGCCATGCTCCGCTTCGCCTCGATCTGGGTGATTTTTCCCGACACCTGCCGAACCGGGGTCAAGGACACCCGAATGTCAAAACGATTGCTGTAGACCTGGGTGATCTCCTTCGCCTCGGCCTCGAACTCCTCCTTGCGGACGTGAAAGTCGGAAAACCCCTCATCCAGCACGTTTGCCCTGCTGGGACGAATAAGATATCCTTTTTTGATCCATGGGCTCACGGCCTTGCGCACGCCTTCCTCCTCGGCGCGCTTCCAGAGCTGTTCCTCAGGGGTTTTCCCCAAATCGAGCTTTTCCTGGCCCAGGGTCACCTTCACCTGCGCGGATTGCTCGAGCGTTTCGGAGCGAATGTCCTGAAAGACCGAGTCCACTTCGGCTCCCTGTTGCGCGCAGGCAGCCACAAAAAAAATCATACACAGGATCATGATCCGTTTCATACCATCCCCCGCATGGCTTGAGATTCCCTCCTGACTAACCCTTACAAGGCGCACTGCATTTATGCAAATCAATATTGCTCTGGAACACACTGTGTATGAGCCGGAAAAAATGCCCAGTATTCAGGCCCCGCAAGTCGCTCTTGCCGGCAGGTCCAACGTGGGCAAGTCCAGCCTGATCAACAGCCTCGGGCGAGGCAGATTGGCCAGAGTGAGCTCTCACCCCGGCAAAACACGCAGCGTCAATTTTTACCACCTGCCCAACATGGGCCTCTATCTGGTGGATCTGCCGGGATACGGATATGCGGTCCGCTCCAAGAGTGAACGCAAGATATGGCCCCTCCTGGTGGAACGCTGCCTGCAGAGGAATCCGCATCTCACACAGGCAGTGGTATTGCTCGACAGCCGCATCCCGCCCCAGAATCTGGATCAACAGCTCATGGAGTACTTGAGTCAAAAGGGTCTGGATATTCTGCCAATTCTAACCAAGTCAGACAAGACGAAAATGAGCCAGAGGAACCGGATCCAGAAAAATTGGCAGCGCCTGCTCGACCTGCCCGAGCCACCGCTTCTCTTTTCGGCCAAGACCGGCGCCGGGCAAGAGGCCTTGTGGGACCTGCTGCACCAGGCCCAATCGGAGCAGGCCGGCAACGACGCATCAAGGGATGAGAGGGACTGATGAAGCCCAGCCATCAGATGTCGAAAGCAAGAAGAACCCTGTATCCCGGATCAGTAATAGGAGCTGCTTAGCCGGAAACTTTGAATGGGAAACGCAGAACAGGGAACGAAGAACCTCATTCCATTCAAAAAAGGTGCTCCATAGCGGATCACAAATCAGGCTCGGTTGCAACGCAAAAATCACAAGTCGTGGACATCTGTCAGGGAATCGGTGTTGGCCCCAATCGGTGCGCCTTTCTCAGCTCCCGCGCAGTAGGCGTTTCAGGCGTCCGACGAAGAGGACGGCGGACAGCCAGAACAGGGCCGGGAGCCCCACAAGGACAGCCGCGAGCCATCCGCCCAGCCAGGGGGAAAGGATCCCCCGCTCCCCCATCTGTCCGCCCAGGACGAAAATCCCGTAGAAGACGAACCCCACAAGGAGCCCCAAACAGATCACAGTTACCGTGTTCCGACCCGAACGGACCGCTGCCAGACCCGCCATGGCCAGAATGAGCAGCGAGGAGGCATAGGCCAGCTTTTGATGCCACAGGGTAGCCATGGCCTCGGTATTGGCTCCGGTTTCCTCCAGTCTGGCAATGGCCCGGCTCAGCTCCCACAGGCTCATTTCACGTATATCAAGCTTTTGCTTTCGGCTCACCAGATCGCCGACATCAACGCCCAGATCAAGGGTCAGGCTCTGCCGCTCGGCGATCCGGAATTGCTCCGGCTGCCGCATCCTGACACCGGCAAGGGTCCACTGGCCCTGTACGATCCGCGCCTCTTGAGCCCGAATCATGCGCTCGGCCCGCTCGAATCCGGAGCCCGCGCGAATCAGACGGACGCCTTCCACTATGTTCGAACCGGCCCTCACCGTGTCCAGATGGAGGATCCAGCTCCCGCTGCGGTACCAGACATCGCGGGCCACCTGATCCTTGCTGTTTCCATCGCTTCCGAGATTTTCCCAGATCTCTGCGCTCATGCGATTGCCGGCCACACCCAGCACCTGGGAGAATCCCAGTTGGAGAACCGCCCATATGGCGGCGTAGACAAGGAACCAGCCACACAGGCGCTGGTAGGAAACCCCGCCAGCCTCCAGCGCGGTAAGCTCCCTGTGGCGCTGCATGCCCCCGAGTTGCAGGACCATGGCGAAGAAAAAGACCAGGGGCAGGATCTGGGACAGGATAAGGGGAAGCTTGTACAGGAAATACTGCACGATGAGCAGGGGGCCGGCATCATCCTCCAGAAAATTGTCCAGTCTATCAAAGACATCCACAAGGAGGTAAATGCCCAGGGAGGCGAGCAGACAGATGCCAAGCAGCGCCAGGTTCTGCCTCAGGAGATACTTGTGCAGGATTCTCACAGCGCCCTCTCCCGCACGGCTCCCACGAACAACAGACAGGACACGGCCAGGAACACGCCATTGGGAGCCCATAGAGCGAAAGCTGGCGCGACGGTCCCGGCCTCGGAAAGGCTCATTCCCGTCATGAACATGGCGTAATAGAACAAAAACATCCCCAGAATGATCAAGAGACTGGTATAGCGCTTCATTCCTTCACAAAGCCAGCCCATGGGAACGGCGAAGAGCCCCAGGACCAGGCAGGCGGCCGGAAGGGCCATCCGCTTCTGCCGTTCCCGGGCCACCTCTCTGGCGAACTCCTCGCCCTTTTCCGCCGCAAGGTCCTTTCGACCGGACAGACGGGAGAGCTTCTCCCAGGAAAAGCTCTTGGGATCATTGCCTTGAAAATTCACGTCCCCCAGCAAGCGGCCCAGATCGATAGAGACGGTGTATTCCCCGAAACTGAGGACATCCGTGCCCTTCGAGCGCTGAGTATAGATACGCCCGTTCTTCAGGGTGAAAAAGAGCTTTCCCAGGGAGGTATCGGTCCGGATGCGACCTTCCGGGGCAAGGATGTTCACCGCCTTGTCCTCGTGGGAGCTGTCCTGGACGAAGACGCGGGAAAGGTGCTCTCCCTTCCGGTCCACATTCTGCGCATAGATGGTCAAGCCCGGGAGCTCCTGATTGAAGACCCCCGGCTGGATGGAAACCTGGGCCTTGTTCTCGGCTAGATGGAGCATGGTGTTCCGGAAATTGTTCATGCCCCAGGACACCCCGTACAGGGAGACCACAAGATTCAGGCACGTGCACAGAACCAGGAAAAACGCGGGCGCGGGCATGACCTGCAACAGGGAGACTCCGCTCGAGCGAAGGGCGACAAGCTCCCGGTCCGAGCTCATCCGCTGGAAGGTGAGAAACATGCTGATCATGCAGGCCACGGGCAAAAGCAAGAGCAGGAAGAAGGGAGTCAGATAACCGATGAGCTGCACCACGTCCCACAGGGTCAATTGCACCGCAACCAGAATCTCGCCGAGCTTGAGCACCATGCGGCCCAGCACGATGAGCCCCTCGAGCACGGCCAGACAGACGATGAACAAAAGAGCGAGCTCCTTGAGAAGCTCTCTGTGCAGCACTTTGTACACGCGCATTTCCCTTCGTCCCGTTCCCTCGGCGAATCACCCCGGTCGGATCGAGGTCGGCTAGGCCTCTTCGCCGCCGGATTCCTCGTCCCGCAGCAAACGGTAGAGGTATTCCTCGTTCTTGGGGGTGAGGTTGAACTGAAAGGAGGCCTCGCGGATCAGCTCAGTGATCTCGCGCTCATCCCTGCGGGCGCTGATCCAGCGTAGCGCGTCCTGTACCTTTTTCTCCTCCGGCATGATGGTGCCCATATTCCCTCCTCCTAAAGTTTCGATGCGGGAGGACCCTTTCCAGCTCGCCCAAAGGGGCGTTACATGGAGCCCCCGCCCGGGATCATTCCTCTTTTCGGCCTCGCTGTTTCCACACATAGATCCCGGCGATCACAAACACGATCACAGTCGCGATGATCGCCTTGAGATAGGGGACCAAATCCCGGAAGTCCAGCCACGAATCCGCTTGAGCCCTGTGTCTCGTATTGGGGTCCATTCTGAGGCTGTCCATGGCCTCCCGGATATCCTGAGCGTATCGGGAATACATCTTTCGGGGCATATAGGTGCTCAGCTGCAGGACGGAGTGATTACGATAATACACTCCCTTGAGCAGGACCATTTGTTTTTCGGCCAGACGGAAACGGGCCTCGGCCCGATAGAAATGGCGCTTTGGATCAAAGCTCGAGCTCACCAACTCGGTCCCGTTGGCCCCCTGTAACAGGTTTTCCTCGATCTTTTGGTTCATTGTGGTCATCTCGTTGGTGTCCACATGGATATCCTCCCAGATGCTGATGAGCATGTAGGGATAGCTGAACCAATCCTTGGATCGGGGCTGCACCGCATAGTCATAGCCGACCCTCTGTTTGCTGCCCTTTTTCGCATAGGCCCTCTTCAGGGATTCCATCTTCTCCTGAAACGCCTCTTCCGGAACACGCACCCACTGTTCCGGCAGCTTGATCCGAAATCCATCTTGGGGAAAATCGATATACCTCTCCGCCGCCCGAAGAGGCATTCCGGCACTCACCACCATCGCGAGCGCCAGAAAGCCGGCCGCAATCCATCGCATCTTAGCTGCCTCCGGTGTTTTCTCGGACTAGTTCGCATCGGTATCACGCCACTGTTCTGCTCGAATATCCAACCTGCGCATGATCTTTTGCAATGAAACGCGCTCCAGGCCGCTCATGCGGGCGGCCTCGGAGATATTGCCCCGGGTCTGGCGGAGCAACTCCTGCACGTAGGTCCGGGTGAACTCGTCCACGACCCGCGCCTTGGCCTCCTTGTAGGGGACGATGGTCCCGGTGGCCGGCTGGGAGTTGTTGCCCGAGGCGTCCAGAAAGTGGACCAAGCTCAGCTCGATCTCCTCCCCGGGACAAAACACCGCCAAGCGGCGCACGAAGTTGAGCAATTCGCGCACGTTGCCCTGCCACTCGCGGGCGCTCAAATAGGAGAGCGCCGAAGGGTCGATGCGCAGCTCGGGCAGGCCCATCTCCCGGCAGACCTGTTCCAGAAAGGTGTTCACCAGCAGGGGAATATCCTCCTTGCGTTCCCGAAGCGCCGGTACGTTCACGTTGAGCACGTTGAGCCGATAGAACAGGTCCTCCCGGAATTGGCCCAGGGCGATCTTCTCCTCCAGATTCTGGTTCGTGGTGGCCACCACCCGCACGTCCACGTGCACGCTCCTGTTCGAGCCCACGGGCCGTATTTCCTGTTCCTGCAGCACGCGCAGAAGCTTGGTCTGGACCGAGGCGCTGATGTCGCCGATCTCGTCCAGGAGCAGGGTCCCTTTGTCCGCCCGTTCGAAGAGACCCTGATGGTTCCGGTCCGCTCCGGTGAACGCCCCCCGGACGTGCCCGAAGAGCTCGCTCTCCAGGAGATCCCCGGGGATGGCCGGACAATTCACGGTCACCATTTCCTTGTCTCTGCGCTTGCTCATATCGTGAATCATCCGGGCCGCGAGCTCCTTGCCTGTTCCGGATTCGCCCTGGATGAGCACCGTGTAGTCAGTGGTCGCCACCCTTTCCAGGGAACGCCGCAGCTTCGTCATGGCCGGGGATTCCCCGATGAGCTCTTTTTCGCCGTGTTCACAGGCAAGCCGGCGCAGCCTCCTGTTCTCGGTAAGCAGGTGATAACGCTCCAGGACCTTGTCCACGACACGGAAAAGGTGCTCCTCGTCCACGGGCTTGGTCAGAAAGTCGTACGCCCCGGACTTCAGGGCCTGAACCGCGCTCTCGATGCTGCCGAAGGCGGTGATCACCACCAGGCTCGTCTCCGGCTGGATCGACCTGCCCTGCTCCAGCATGTCCCAGCCGTCCTTCTCCGGCATGCGCAGGTCGGTCAGGACCAGGGCTACTTCTTCCCTGCGCAGGATTTCCAGGGCCTGATCGATGGTGGTGACATACTTGCAGTCGTACCCGGGATACTGCACTGCCAGCATCCGGGTCAGGCCCTTGGCGAAATCCTCTTCGTCGTCCACCACCAGGATGGTTGCTCGATTCTGCATGGCTACTCCTCGGCGCGGAAACCGATGCTGAAGACGGCACCGGCTTCCGTGCCAACCTCGATATCCGCTCCGTGTTCCTGGACCAGGCCGTAGACCACGGCGAGGCCCAGTCCCGTTCCCTGACCCACATCCTTGGTGCTGTAGAAGGGATCGAAGATCTGGTGCTTCTGCTCCTCGGCGATTCCGGGACCGCTGTCCCGGACCTCCAGATAGACCCTCCCGGATTCCGCGGAGAAGAAGGTGTCCACGCGCACCCAACCGCCTTCGCCCGCGGCGTCGATGGCGTTGAGGATCAGGTTGCTCAAAATCTGCTCCAAAGCCGACTCGTCCGCGGCAATCCGCGGCAGGTTTGCCGCGGGATTACTGGACAGGGCCACTTTCTTCTTTTCCGCCTGCACCGAGAACAGGGCCACATTCCTGCGCACGAGCTCGCCCAGATCGCAGATCGCGGTCTGTTCGCTCTTGGGGCGCGCGTAGTCCAACATCTCCCTGACGATCCCGTGCGCCCGGTTGGCCTGGCGCTCGATCACCTCGAGATCACCCTGGCCTGAGGCATCCGGGGGAAGGCTCTTCTGCAGCAGGCGCACATAACAGAGTATGGTTCCCAGCGGGTTGTTGATCTCGTGAGCCAGCCCCGAAGCGAGCTTGCCCACGGCGCTCAGCTTTTCCGTCCGCTGCAGCTTGGCCAGCATCCTTTTTTCCGAGGTGTTTTCCCGAATGGAACAGACCGCCAGGTTCGGAGAGCGATGATCCGCCGCCGGAAGAGGATAGAGGCTGATCTTGAAGGAGCGGTTTCCGGCCAGGATCGCCTCCCGTTCCTGGGGAACACCGCTCTCGTAGGCCTGTCCCAGAATCCCCTCGGCCTCATCCAGCGCGGGATTGTATCCGCCGAGCACCTCCTTGAGTTCGCGCGCGTTAGCCCCGCCCTGGGGGAAGATTTCCTGGGCCCCTGTGTTGGCTAAAAGGATGTCGGTACGTTCGCTGATAAGCATGAGGGGATCGGAGATCCCCTCGAAAACGGACTCCAGCAGGCGCTTACTGTGCATGAGGTCGAAGAAGGCCTTCATGTTCTCCAGGGCCACGCCCAGCTGCTGTCCCAGGGCCAAAAGCACCTGTTCCGAGGTCCGAAGCAGGGAGGTATCGTTCTTGACCCGCAAATGGAGAACCCCCCACACCTGTTCCGTGGAGCTGACCGGAATGAAAACGTCCCTGCCGGAGTAGATGACCTCCCCGTCCAGGACGTGTTCCATGCACCGCTCGGGAAGAGCGGGAATGCCCTCGCTCTCCGGCCAGGAAAAGACCCGGTCCGAGACGTTTGTGCAGTAGTAGGTGGTGAGCTCCGCATCGAAGCGGGAGCCCACAAGGCGCATGATCTCCCGGATGAGCTCCTCGCTGTCCCGGCTGGTGTGCAGGCTCTGCAGAATGTTCAGGAAAAGGGTGATGTCTTTCCGGCGCTCTCCGGCCTCCAGCTCCAGAGAGGCCGTTCTGTCCCGGACCATATCCTCCAGGTTGTGGGCATAGTCCTTGAGCTTGAGCCGAGCCCGGCCCAGATCGTCGGCCATGACCTCCAGGGACTGGATGGCCTGTTCCATCTCGTCGGCATCTGTCTCCGAAGAGGCGCTGTTCCCCCTCTTCTCAACTGCGCCGCCAGACCCGCCCGGGAGCTTCTGCCGCATCACCTCCAGGAGGCGCTTGAGCTTGCCCGCCACGAGCCGCTGGAAGAACACCTGGACCACGCCGAAAAAGGCCGCCACACCGGCCAGATAGAGGAAGAGGTAGCTCAGGGTGGCGCCCTTGATCATGCTCACGGTGCGCTGCATGGGAAATCCCACGCTCACCACCCCGGCGACCTCTCCCTTCTTGTAGTGAAAGCCCCTTTGGGCCCCATAGCGTTCCACGATCCGGTCCGGTGCGTCCACGGGCTCCCCGTGACACCGCATGCAGGACTCGTCAAAGACCACGGGCCTGGCGCAGTAGTAGTATTCCTTGTCCTGTTCCCCCTTGCGCAGCTTTTTCTGCCACAGATCCGCTTGGGGATTCTCCCGAAAATAGCGAATCATGCGCATCTCCAGCGCATTGGGATCAAAATCCGGATTGCGGGAATTGATCGCCACCCTGCGATATATCACGTCCCTGTTCTGGGCAACACTGGACATCACCTTGCGCGAGACATAGGAGGAGGACATGGCCTCGATGATGAACTCCCCCTTTTTCCCCTCCTTCTCGGAATACATGCGGGGTCGCAGCTCCTCCTGAACATAGCTCTGGACCGAATTGGCCTGTTCCAGCAGGAGCTGGGCTCGCTGTCTGGCCTCTTGGGTCATGATCTGCTGCAGGTGAAAATAGAGCACGCCCACAAAAAAGAGCCCCATTGCAACCGCCACCAGACAGATAAGGGCAAAAAAGCGCCTCTGCAGGCGAAAGGGCCAAAGGAGTTTCATCAACAACCTCCCTGTCCGCACATGTGCGAACTGGATGTTCTATCGACGCCAAGGAGAACGAACCGGAGTCATTATCAGGAAAATCCCCGAAAGAAAACCGTCGGCGCTAACAGCCTAACACAGGGCTGCATCCGTGTGTTAGCACCCCTTTTTCGCATCGACCCTGTCACACGGGAATGAGAGCAAAGAAAACTTCTCCCAGAGCTTGGCATGTAATTTGCTTTAGCAACTGAGCAAATAAAATACTATCTCACCGTATTCTGCACAACAAACCCTATTAGGAGGTGCTTATGACCCAAGGCAACCAGGAATGGGAACAGGCGCAACATCAGGCCGAGCCCTGGGAGCAGTGGGAAACCAATCTGGTCAAGTGGTCCCTGATCATTGGCGTGGGCGCGCTGGTCGTCTTCGGTGCTCTGGTCAATATTTTCGTGCTCCACTAGTGGAACAACGCAAGCGACAAGGCAAGGAGGTTCGCAATGGCGGAAGAGAAAAAGTGGTATACCGGAATGTTCAGCACCGAGGACTGGTGGTCCTTCTGGATCGGGCTGTTCTTCGTGGCCGTGGGCATAATCGCCGCGGCCACCGGTGTAGATATCTCCGGCTGGGTGATCGGCTTCGAGAAATGGGTGGACATAGGCAATGTCCTGCAACCTGACCACGGCAACCTCATGTCCGGGATCAGCTCCCTGATCGTGTCCTACATCATCTTCACCATCGCCACATGTATCGGGGCCTACTTCATGGGCATGGACATGAAGAAGTACTTCTGGGCCTGGACGCTCATTTTCTGGCTCAGCGCGATCGTGTACATGCTGTCCAGGCATGCCTACATCCAGGCCACCTCCATCGAGCGGGCGGATTTCGGAATCAGCTGGAGTCTGTCCATCGGAGGGGCGCACTACATCGTGGCCCTGTTCGTGGGGCTGCTCATCGGGAACCTGGCTCCCAAGAGCTTCCGCGAATTCATGTACCACGGTGCCCGGCCGGAATGGTTCATCAAGATCGCCATCGTCTTTCTGGGCTGCAAGCTGGGCATGAAGGTGGTTGACTCCACCGGCTATGCCCTTGAGCTGCTTCTGGTCGGTGCCTGCGCCACGGTCGCGGCCTATCTCCTGTTCTGGCCCCTGGTCTACACCATGTGCCGCAAAGGCTTCAAGCTCACCCGCGAATGGGCCGCTACGCTGGCCTCGGGCATCTCCATCTGCGGCGTGTCCGCCTCCATTGCCACCGGCGGAGCCATCAGGGCCCGGCCCATCGTGCCGGTCATGATCTCCAGCCTGATCGTGGTCTTCGCCGTGGTCGAGCTGGTGGTGCTGCCGCCCGTTCTCACCTACACCCCCTGGTTCAACGAGCCCATGGCCGCGGCCTCCAGCCTGGGCCTGACCGTGAAGACGGACGGCGCGGACGCCGCCTCCGGCGCGATCACGGACCAGCTCATGCGCACACGGGCCCAGGAAGAGCTGGGCGTGCAGTGGGAAGAGGGCTGGATCACCTCCGCCGCTGTTATGACCAAGATCTGGATCGACATGTTCATCGGCGTCTGGGCGCTCGTCCTTGCCATGCTCTGGCTCAGGTACGTGGAGAAACGCCCGGACGAAAAAGTAGAGAAAATGGAGGTCTGGTGGAGATTTCCCAAATTCGTCCTTGGCTACTTCGTAGCCTGGATCGCCGTCGGCGTGCTGGGCCTGACGGTGATCGGACCGGACGCCATGGACTGGGGAATCCATCCCTTTGAAAGCACAGCACGGCACCTCTTCTTCATACTCACCTTCACCAGCATCGGCCTGGTGACCAACTTCCGCAAACTGGCGGAAGAGAACATGGGCCGACTGGCCCTGGCCTACGGCCTTGGTCTGCTCCTGATCATCATCCCGCTGGGCTGGATCATTGCCTACATCTTCCACAACGGCATGATGCCGCCCACCGTGGGCTAAACACGGCTGCGTAACCCCCGCGGGGAGGCAATAACGCCTCCCCGCTTTATCATTTCAACCCCGAGGACATCGCGCCATGCACGTCGTCAACATGAGTTTTTTTCACGATGGGGAGCAGTGGATCGCCCGGGACGGAGATCTCGAGGTTGCCGCCCCCGATCTCGGCGATCTGGACGGCAAGCTGCGCGAGGCGCTCGCGAAGCGCTATACCCCGCCCAAGGGGAGCCGGCTCGCGGTCAATCTTGATTTCGACTACTCCACCATCCCGCACTGGATGATCCAGTACCACCCCTACTACATGCATCGCCGTCTTGAGTTCGACTATTGACAAGCACCTTCCCGACGGGAGATCATTTCCTAGTATGGCTTAAAGGGTTTCGCACTCGCCACAACCCGCAACCACTAGGAGGTAAAATATGGCCCGCAGAAGAAGCTTGGATGATCTGAACTTGAACGAATCCAATATCCAGAATGCGGCAATCGTCAAGGACGAACAGGGCAACGAGTTCGTCTGCAACGTGGAGCATCTCGTTCCCGCATCCCAGGTGGACGAAAACCTCCGTTCCCAGTGCGTGCGCAACATCCCCAGCGATGAGGACCTCGAATAACACCGTGGTCTTTTGAGGGCACATCGTGCCCTGCAGCCTCCTTGTGCTGCAGGGCTTTTTTTATTTGCGGCAAGTGGTTTGACAGCGTCAAATGGCGTACCTGTTATACGTTCCATCAGCCCTTCCGCATCTTTTTTTGTATGAAAATGTGTACAACCTGTTGAATTGTTACGTTCAATTGTCGGGCGCGGGGAGACTGGGATGTGCGCTGAAGCCGTGTTTCATAAACGTGCGAGCCCTTGTTGTTCGCGATATGGGGATCTTGCCGGTAGCGACCGTAAGGTTCGCGATGCCAAGGCTTTGTGGAAAACAACCGTTGTCTCGCGGGCATAATTCGCTCAGCGTGTGCCCCTCCCG
>CAYNCR010000057.1:0-12458 GCA_964395575.1 uncultured Desulfohalobiaceae bacterium | reverse complement strand
CCGCACACAGCGCATTGTCCTCACTCTCTGCCTGCTCCTCGCGCTCCTGGCCGCGGGATGCGCCACGACCCCCACGGGCAGGCGCCAGCTCAAGCTGGTGTCCCCGCAGAAGATGCAGCAGATGGGCGACAAGGCGTACGCGGACATGAAGAAGGAAACTCCCGAAGTCGAGGACAAGGCGATCCGGGAGTACGTGCGCTGCGTCTGCACCGCGGTGACCTCCGCCCTGCCCGAGCCCCGCACGACGAAAGAATGGGAGATTACCGTCTTCAGCAAGGACGACGCGATCAACGCCTTCGCCCTGCCCGGGGGAAATATCGGCGTGTACACCGGACTTCTGGACATCGCCGAGACTCCGGACCAGCTCGCTGCCGTTGTCAGCCACGAGGTGGCCCATGTGCGTCTGGAACACGCCAATGCCCGCATCTCCGCCAACTATGCCGCACAGGTCGGAGTGAGTCTGGTGGGCGCCGTGTTGGGCGGGGGAGAAGGGGGCAACGAGCAGCTCTACTCGCTTCTGGGGTTGGGAGCCCAGGTCGGTGTGCTTCTGCCCTACAACCGCTCCCAGGAGAGCGAGGCCGATCTGCTGGGGTTGGAATACATGGCCGCGGCGGGATTCAATCCCGAGGCGAGCGTGGCCCTGTGGCGGAACATGAAAGAGGCCAGCGGCGAGGGGCCCCCAGAATTCCTCTCCACCCACCCCTCCAAGGGCACACGGATTCAAACGCTGCAGAAAAATCTGCCCCAGGCCCGCAAACGCTACAAGAAAGCCCGCAATACCGGGAGGAATCCGGACTGCCGCCCACCGGATCAAAGGGAGTAAGCCCAAGGATCCGGAGGCATGTGGCACCGGGTCGGGGTTAGCCGGTTTTCACCCCGACTCCGCACGATTTTCGTGAACACGCTTCAGGCAAACATATCCTTGAATCGCCGCGTCTTCTCCGGCGGCCACTGCGGGCAGAAAGCCGGCTTTCCCTGCATCACCAGCTGCATGCAGACATCGCCGCACTCCGGGTCGCAGGGGATGATCTCCTCCTCCCGGCCCTGCTTCACCTTGTGCGGCCACTCCGGATCCGCCCACAGGACACGGGCCAGTCCGATGAGGTCCACCTGCCCGTCCGCCAATATCCTTTCCGCGAGCTCTCCGGACTGAATCCTTCCCGCGCCTATGACCGGAATGCGAACATTGTCCTTCACGCTTTTTGCGAGAGAGGCCATGTAGCCCGGCGTCCTGAATTGCCCAGCCACCTCTGGAAGGGTGAAGGATTCGTAGGTCCCGCCCATGACCGAGAGGTAGTCGATGCCCGCCTCCTCGAGGGCTCGCGCGAAAGGCAGGGATTCCTCGAGCTGCAATCCGTCCGGCAGCCATTCGTCCGCCATGAAGCGATACCCTAGCGGAAAGTCCCCGACCTCCTCCCGGACGCGACTCAAGGTCTCCAGCGGGAAACGCATCCTGCTTTCCAGCTTCCCGCCATACGCATCGTTCCGCTTGTTGGTCCGTGGAGAGAGGAACTGGGCCAGGAGATAGCCGGTGCCGCCGTGGAGCTCGACCATGTCGAAACCGGCCTTCTGTGCCCTTGTTGCCGCTTCCGCGAATCTTTCCCGGATCGCCTCGATCTCCGACTCCGCAAGGGCCCTGGGAAGACCTCCGAAGGTGTCCACCTCCGAAGGAGCCACCGGCTGCCCCACTGCGGCGAACCTTCCGGCGTGGTTGAGCTGCAGGCAGGCCAGAGCGCCCTCCTTCTGAATCGTGGAGGCCAGGCGGGCCAATCCGTCGATCGCTTCGTCCGTGTCCGCGCGAAGAACCCTGTTGGCGCCGTCTCCAAGCGGATGATCCACTGTAGCGTTCTCCACCACAACCATGGCAACGCCGCTTTGGGCCATCAGGCGATAGTGCTCCAGCAGGAGCGGGGAGATCACGCCCCCTTCCCCGGCATATCCCAGATATAGCGGGGCCATGGTTATCCTGTTCTCCAGCCTTCTTCCCCTGACTTCGAGAGGGGAAAACAGATAGGGATACATACACCATCCCCCTTGATCGTGTTTGCGAAACCTTCCGTCCGACGGCTCGGGCTACAACTTGGTATAGGGCAGGTGTGAATCCCGCCTTTGCCCAGTAACGAGATACGTTCTGTGTTGAGGCATTCCCGGAAAAGCTGGCTGCCGGATCCCTCAATTGCCTCCACAACTCGGAGAACAGCGTTATTATTTTCCATGTACCACGTGTCCGGCAGCTGATCAATCGGGGCATTCCACAAAACACAATTTCGGCGCGCGCACGAATCGGATTCCGCCTTCTCCTGTGCCCGCATGTGGAAAAACGATGACTGCGCATGCACAATGGAGCTTCCCGCGCGGATTTCCACTGGGATGGACACGCCCCAACGCCTATGGCACAACTCGGAAAATGCCTCTTGTATCCATATTCGGACCGCAGGGCATACCAATCCGGGAGGAAATGGGATGACTGAGCAGAACCTGATTTACACGGAAGAGAACAAGGTGGGAACGATCAGCTTCAACCAGCCGGAAAAGCGTAATGCGCTCTCCCTGGAGCTGCTCAGGGAGCTCAACTCGCTCCTGGAGCGAATCGGCGAGGAGAAGACGGTCAAGGCCCTGATCATCAGGGGTCGGGGAAAGCACTTCTCCTCCGGCCACGACCTGGGCGAAGTCCGCGACTGGCAACCCCAGGAGGTCCGCTCCCTGTTCCAGGCCTGCTACCGGGCCATGCGGGCAATCCGGGAAATCCCCCAGCCAGTTGTGGCCCAGGTGCACGGAGTGGCCACTGCCGCGGGATGCCAGCTCGCCGCTGCCTGCGATCTGGCGGTGGCCTCCGAGGACGCCCGTTTCGGCACCCCCGGGGTCAAGATCGGCCTCTTCTGCACCACGCCCGCGGTCTTTCTCAGCCGCAGTGTAGGTCGGAAAAAGGCCCTGGAAATGCTTCTCACCGGAGAGCTCATATCCGCGGAAGATGCCCGGCACCACGGCCTGGTGAACCGGGTTGTCCCCGAGGAAGAGCTCGACAGCGCCGCTCGCGGGCTTGCGGAGCAGATCGCCGGATTCAGCCTGCATACCCTGGGGCTGGGCAAGAACGCCTTTTACAGGCAGATCAACATGGAGGACTTCCAGGCCCTGGACTACGCCACGGAGGTCATCAGCCTCAACAGCACGAGCCGAGACGCCAGGGAGGGAATAAGCGCCTTCCTGGAAAAGCGCGAGCCGCAGTGGCGGGATTGATTGCCTGCTCCGGGGCCTCAGGAGACGTCGTTTTCCGCGGCGAGCAGGGCCGCCCCGTAGGCCCCCAGAATCTGGGGCTCCCCTGGAATCTGGATCCGCGCCCCGGCCACGCGCTCCAGCTCCCGAACCACGCCCGAATTGTGCGAGACCCCGCCGCTCATGGCGACCTCCCTGCGGATCCCCACGCGATCCAGCATGGTCTTGGTCCTTTGCGCCACGCTCCGGCAAACGCCGCGGGCGATGCGCTCCGGGGCCGTGTCCTCGGCGATCAGGGAAATCACCTCGCTCTCGGCGAAGACGCTGCACAGGGAGGAAATGTCCGCTGCGTCCCTCGCCTTCAGGGCCAGGGGCCCCAGATCCTCGATATCCACCTCCAGGGTCCGGGCCATCATCTCCAGAAAGCGCCCCGTTCCGGCGGCGCACTTGTCGTTCATGACGAAGCCCTGCACCGCGCCGGTCCCGTCCACGGAAACCGCCTTGGTGTCCTGGCCGCCGATGTCCACGATGGTGCGCACTCCCGGCACCGCTTCCGCCATTCCGCGCGCGTGGCAGGAAATCTCTGTGATCTCCCTGTCCGCGAAATCCACCGCGGACCTGCCGTATCCCGTTGCCACGCAGGCACGGATCCGTCCCCGCAGCTCCGGGGCCTCCAGGATGCTTCCCCTGATCCGGGCCATTGTCCGCCTGCTGCTCGCTCCGGTATAAAAAATCCGCTTGTCCCTGATCGCGCCGTCCGAATCAACAACAACCGCCTTGGCGGTCAGTGACCCGATGTCCACGCCCAGATAGTACCCGGATTTATTCGCCTGGCGCGCCGCGGACGAGGCACGACGCCTTCGGGCCATGAGCTCTACGAATCCCTCCAGTCTGGTCCGCATCTGGCCCCAGCCGAACTGGGTCCGATCGATGCAGTCCCCGTGCAGCTCCACAAAGGGCAGGCCCATGTCCCGCACGGTATCCATGACCGGGCGCACCCCCCGTTGCCCTGGCGGCAGCCGCTGTGGGAATAGTGCACCACGCCCTCCGCATCCGCCTCCTCCGCGAGCTCGCGAACCATTGTCAGCCTGTTCTCCACCGGCCCCAGATTGGGATTGGCCAGCATCTTCTCCGCCAGGCTCTCGTGCGGCCTGTCCGGATCGAGGGGATTCCAGAAGATATAGCTCAACTCCTCGGCGACTGCCCGAACTCCGCACTCCTCCTCCAGCCAGGAAACAGGGTTGTTCTGATGATAGGGGTAGGCCAGGAGCCACAGGATGCGGTAAGGCGATGTTTCGCTGGACCGGCCGTTCCAGGTTTTCAGATAGCGCAGCATCTCTCGGCAGCGATCCCGCAGAAAGGGCGTGCCCATGAGCATCAGGGAAAGGACGCCGAAAGTGAAGGCCTCCCTGCCGTACAAGGGACACCCCTCGATGCGCCTGAGGCGGTTCACTTCGAGCAGGAGCTCTCGCGTCTCGTTGCTCAGGGCAACAGCGCGCTCCCAGTCCCGCCTGCCGGCCCGGTATCCGGTGATCCGGGCAAGCCGATCCTCGAGCTCCCGCAGCTGATCCGCCAGGTAGCGCCTGGCCGCGGGGCCGTCCCGCTGGGGGACATCCAGGAGGCGGTATTCGAGGCCGTTATTGCGGGCCAACTCCTCCAGGGACTTGCTCTGGCCGTCGCAAAGATTCGAGGTCCCCACTAGCAGGGAATAGTCCGGCAGATAACCCTCCAGCGCCGCACCGAGCACGGCGAGGTGGAAAGAGCAGGTATCCCTGCTGAATCCCGCCTCGTGCGTCGTTTGCAGCATTTGGGGCGCCATGTCCGAGGCCGCCAGCATGGGAGCCAGAAACTCCGTGAACATGGGCGTGACCCCGTAGACATGGAAAATCTCGCTCGGGGCCTGGAATCCGGAGAGCACAGCTGGCGCGCCCCGCTTAAAGCTTGTGTCCAGCATGCGCAGGGTTTCGGTCTTGATACGGTCCAGGGGCGGAATGGGGGAATTGTCCCGAAAAATGCGGCTTCGCAGCAGATAGGCCTTGACCAGACCGCGCGCGGTGAACTGTTGCAGTCGTCCGGACATAGGGGTCTGCGTTCCAGGTTCAAGGTTCACGATTCACGGTTTACGGTTCTCTGTTTGGAACCATTCAGAGGGCAGGAATGGAGAAACCCAGAGACCCAGGGTTTTTCTCACCGCAGAGGCACAGAGGAAGCCCCCCGTAAAGGCATACGAGTCAGCCCAGAAGCTCCGCGAAGGCCTGAATTCGTGTTCGCAGCTGCCCGGAGTCCCGGCCGGTGAGCTGCTCCCGTTCGATGGGGAGGCAGGGAATGTCCGCCTTTCGCAGCTCTTCCTGCAGGGCCGGGAGGTCCATCTGGTGCAGATCGCAGAAGGCGAGGGCATGGAAGACCACCCCGTCGCAACTGTGTTCGCGGGCCAAGGAGACCAGATGGCTTACCCTGTCCCAGCGCCCTTGCATCCTGGGGCACTTCAGCCTGTGCAAATACCTGGAGACGAGGGCCTCCAGGGGATCTTCAGCGTTCTCGGCCATCTCGGTCCGGAAGTGGCGCATGCCGCTGCAGAGATTGTCCGCCACGACCCGGGCACCGCTCTCCTCGATCAGGGCCTGCAGGCCACGGTCCTCGGCGAGGCAGCCCGCAAGGAGCAGACGCGGACGCCGCATTCCCGGCAGCGCGGCACACTCCCGCAGGAGATCCCTTCGGCTGCGGCTCAGAAAATCCGCGCCCATCTCGTTGAACCGCTCCCGGCTCATGCTTTCCGCGCACAGAGCGATGCGCTGGAACTGGGCTCCGGTGAGCGCCGGCCTGGGCATAGCCCGGATCCGTGACAGCTCCCGCATAATGCGCCTGGTCCTGTTCAAAACAGCCACTGCCCGGTTCAGGTCGAAGGCGCCGATGCTCTGGCCGGCAAGCTCCTCCAAAGCCTCACGGAAATCCCGCAGGATGTGCAGGAAGAACTCCCGCGCCGCCTCGTCGTCGCGCCTGGGAACATCCAGCCTGTAGACAAAGCCCGGATCGGTATACAGGCCCCAGATATCCGCAAGCCTGCGCATGGGATCGCAGGATTCCACGAAGACGGCGCCCCGGAGGTGGGAAAGCTCTCCGGAAAGACCGGCCTGGAGCAGTCGGTGCACGTAGGGACAGAGATTGGCCGGCAGATAGCTTTGAGTCCATTGCTGCGCCGATCCCCCGAAAGTGGGAATCCGGACCGGAGTGAACCCCGCTGCCAGAATAAGCTCCTGCGGGGTATAGGAACAGCTCCATCCCAGAGCCGTATCGGGCGGTAGCTCGCGCTCCAGATCCCGGATGAAGGTTTCGGCGCGCTCGTGGATGCGCTGCAGGGGGTCCGAACGCCGCACTTCGTCCTCCTCAAGCGCAGCACTCGCTTTCCATGCCCATAGCCCGTGCCTGTGCCCGCGCGGGCACAGGCACGGGCTACTCCGCGTCAACTGCGTATTCCCGCAAAAACGTCCTCAGGAAACCACCGCGGATCGCACCGCATCCACGCCGAGGCGGTCCATCATTTTGCCCATTCTCTCGTTTTTCTGGCCATTTTCCCGATAGAAATCCACAAGGCGATCCACCAGATTCTTCACTTCCTCCGTCTCCAGCTCGTTGGCAAGGGTGTCCGCCAGGCGGGGCGTTCTGGCACCGGAGCCGCCCGCCATCAGGGTCCAGCCCTTCTTGGCGCCCACCAGGGCGATATCCTTGATGCAGGTTTCGGCGCACTCATTCTGACAGCCACTCACACCGATCTTTAACTTTCCCGGCAATTCCATGCCGTGGTATTTGGTGTCCAGCTCCATGCCCACTCCCAGGCTGTCCTGAAGCCCCAGGCGGCAGAATGTGGTTCCCGGACAGGCCTTGACGCTGCGCACGCAGACACCCACCGCGGCTCCGGGAGAAAGGCCGAGGTCCTCCCAGACCTTGTCCACATCCTCCTCCTTGAGGCCCACAATCGCTATGCGGGCCGCGCTCGTCACCTTGAGGGCTGCGGCGTTGTATTTCTCAGCCACATCCGCCAGCTTGCGGAGATCCTCGGGCTTGGCCACTCCGCAGGCCAGATGCGGGGCCACGGCATAGGTTTCCTTGTCCCGCTGCAGGATCGCTCCCTTGTCTCCATCCTTCAACATGATTTTCCTCCTTGTGCTGAAGCCGTTTTGCACAGTTTCCCGGATGGGAATGCGTCATCATCCGCACAACCATTGCTTTAATATCTCGGCAACAATTCTATCACGCAGTTCTTCCCGCGTCATCAGTTTGTTAGGAACCAGGGGTTTACGAGGAGCACGAGGAGAGGCAAGGTGACGGAATGTCCCTTGTTCCATCAATGGCACGGAAACAAAGAGAACAGGGCAACACACCGGCAAGGAGGTGAGGCAGGCCATGCGGACACGCATCACTGTTCGAGTCAAGACCAAGGATGCCAAGTTCCTGGGCAGCAGCATGGGAGGGGCCCTGGTGACCCTCCGCGACGCGCGGACCCGTGAGTTGCTCGTCTCGGGTCGGACCACCGGCTCCACCGGGGATACGGAGCGGATCATGAAGCGTCCCAACACCGCGAGGGACGTCATTTCCGACGTGACCAGCGCCTGTTTCCGGACCGAGCTGGACCTCGCCGAGCCCCGCCTCGTGGAGGTGACCGCCTACGGGCCGCTGGCCCAGACGCAGTCCGCGGTGCAGTGCTCCTCCCAGCAGTGGGTCATTCCCGGCAAGCACATCAGCGAGGGCGATGCCTGGATACTGGAGTTGACGGGCCTTGCCGTGGACATCTTCCATCCACCGGCCCACTCGCGCGTCTCCGCCTCCAACGGGACCCTGGAGCTATGGGCCAACGTGATCATGCTCTGAGGATGTCCCGTGACGCCGGGCGGCGTCTGGGACGCGAACGGCATGGAAATACGCGCTCTTGTGAGCCGTGACGGCGACTTCGTGCAGGAAGTCGTCGCGGAGCACACCGGAACAGCGAGTTATCACGCCATGGAGATTGATGTGACAACCCCGGGAACCTATGAGGTCGTGTGCTATGCCTACGACCCCAGAAACGGGAACACCGGGCTGGATACCGTCACCTTTATGGCGGGATAGGGCCAATGGTTCGAGCGGATTTGCGTCGCCCCTCTTCTCTTGCTAGAGAACAGATGCATCCTTTTTGAAGGCGAATTGTGAAGGGGCCGGAACGCATGCCCGCTTCACGCACTATTTTCTTGCCGACCCTACAAGAACGGGGCGCACCGGTTCCTGAAAGCGAAAAAAAACATTCTCGATACAGGCTTATATCCTTTCTTCCCGGGGCACGTCCCCGGGAAGAACATCAACAGATAATCTGGGAGATCAGGGAAACCAAGCAAGGAGGTGCTTTGTGCGCGTGGAGGCCATTTCCCGGATCCTGATCATCGGCGCGGGAGCGATGGGCCGTCAGATCGGTTTTCAGTGCGCAGCGAGCGGGTTCCAGGTCACCTTGCACGACACTGGACAGGACGTTCTGGACAAAGCCGTGCATCGATTGGGCGACCTCTCGGAGCACTCTATCCGCAATGCCAGGATCGGCGAAAACGAGGCAAAAGAGGCTTTGGACCGGGTGCGAACCGAGACCGACCCTGAACAGGCCGGAGCGGACGCGGACCTGGTGAGCGAATCCGTGCCCGAAGATCCGCAGCTCAAGGGAAAAATCCTGGGCCGGTTCAACGAGATTTGCCCTGAGCACACGATCTTCACCACGAACACCTCCTCGCTTCTTCCCTCCATGTTCGCCGAGCTTACCGGTCGGCCGGACAGATTCACCGCTCTGCACTTCCATGACACCCGAGTCACCGATATAGTGGACGTCATGCCCCACCCCGGCACCTCTTCCCAAACCACCGCTCTGGTCGAGGAATTCGCCAAACGCATTCATCAAACACCCATCGTTCTCCACAAGGAGAACCACGGATATGTTTTCAATGCCATGCTCATGGAGCTTCTCCGCTCCGCCCTGGCCCTTGCCGCCAACGGCGTGGCGGACGTCGAGGACATTGACCGCTCCTGGACCGGTATCATGCACACCAGGACCGGTCCTTTCGGCATCATGGACAGCATCGGGCTGGATACAGTGTACAGCATAACCGACTATTGGGCCCGCCGGACTGACAGCTCCCAGCAACACAAGAACGCCGCGTTCCTGAAAGGCTACGTGGACCAGGGGCTATTGGGGCAGAAGACAGGCAAGGGATTCTACACCTACAACCAGGACACGGAACAGTGCCGCGCCCAGGCAAAAGGATAAGGAGGATACAATGAGTGGTCATCCCGTCGCAGTCACCAGATATCAGGCCCCCTTCGAATCCGTCAGACAGGCCGTGGCCAGCTGCGGAGGGCTCAAGCAAATGCCTCCGGGAGCCAAGGTCTTTATCAAGCCCAACATCGTTTTTTGGACCAAGGCGACAAACTTCCCCAAATGGGGTGTCATCACCACCTCGCGAATCGTGGAGGACGTGGTGCAGCTGCTCAAGGAGAACGGCATCCACAACATCACCATCGGCGAGGGAATCGTTGCCGACGCCAAGGATAATGAGACCCCTGCCCACGCCTTCTCCACCCTGGGGTACGAGACCTTGCGACAGCGCTACGGGGTCCGCTATGTCAACGTGATGGAGCGACCCTTCCGCGAGGTGGACCTTGGCGAGGGGATCGTTCTCAACTTCAACGAGGACATCCTGGACAGCGACTTCGTCGTGGACCTGCCCACCCTGAAAACGCACAATCAGACCACTGTGAGCCTGGGGATCAAGAACCTCAAGGGCGTGATCGACACCAAGTCGCGGAAACGCTGCCACAGCCCCGATCCCGACAAGGATCTGAACTTTCATATCGCCCGCCTTGCGGACAGGCTTCCGCCCATTCTGACCCTGGTCGACGGCATCTATTCCCTGGAGCGCGGCCCCGCCTTCGACGGGAAGATGCGTCGCAGCAACCTCCTGGTGGCCTCACCGGACATCCTCTCCGCGGACCTTGTCGGATCCCGCCTCTTGGGTCACGAACCGGCTGATGTTCCCCATCTCGCCCAGGCCGCGGCGAACCGGGACCGTCCCGCCGATCTCTCGGACCTGGAGATTTTCGGGGAGCGCATCGAGGATATGGCCTCCCACCATACCCCTGATGTAGAATATGTTTGCGACGACAAGCGCGAGATCCCCAAGCCGCTGGCCAAGCAGGGCATCGAGGGACTCTACTATCGCAAGTTCGACAACACCATGTGCACTTACTGCTCCGGATTGAACGGCCTTGTCCTTACCGCCATCCGCCAGGCCTACACAGGCGAGCCATGGGATAATATCGAGGTGCTCACCGGAAAGGCGATGGAGCCTTCACCTGGAATGGCGGCGACCATTCTGCTGGGCCAGTGCATGTACCAAAAGAACAAGGACCATCCGGACATCCAGAAGCTCATCAGTGTCAAGGGATGTCCGCCCAAGCCGCAGGACGTTGTGCAGGCTCTCCACGATGCGGGCATTGACGCGGATCCCACCCTTTTCGAGCAGATGGACAAGCTGCCCGGCTTCTTCCTGGAGCGCTACCAGGACAAACCGGAATTCGAGGAAGCCTTCTTCGAGGTGACCTGATTCCGGGACAGCTCAATAGAATCTTTGCCTTGTGACTCCCGCATCCTTCCGGCGTGAGGATGCGGGGGTCACTGAAAACCCTACCCCCCCGAAACATGTCACCCTCAGCCCACCTCCTGGAATCACTCCTTGATTTCTCCTCCAAGAGCGGTTAACTTCCCTCCTTTTCAAGAAGGCCGGTGAAGGTGTCACCATTCCTTCTGCCCTTGGCAGGCTTTTGCCGCCCGGCAAGGGTCCAGATCACGTTGTCCCGCCACTGTATCACCCGCAAACACGGAGCACCGGACTATGGCCGCACAAAACCTGGGGGAAAAGCTCAAGAATTATCGGGAAATGAACAATGTATCCCGGGAGCGTCTGGCCGAGCTATCCGGCCTGAAACAGGAATTCCTCCGCTCCCTGGAAGAGGAGAACATCCATCCCTCTCTTGGACCTCTGCTCAAGATCTCCCGGGCTCTGGGCACGCGGCTGGGCACCTTTCTGGACGACGAGATCAGCAGCGATCCCTTCGTCACCCGTGCCAGCAAACGGAATGAGGAAATGCGCGATCTCCGGGCTGGAGAAGATCCATTGCCCCTTCGATTCTACTCCCTGGGACGGGGAAAGACCGACCGCCACATGGAACCCTTCTTCATCCAGGTGCTTCCCGGAGAGACCCACAACGAGCTCCCCTCCTCCCACGAGGGCGAGGAATTCCTGGTGGTCCTGTCCGGACACATCGAGATCGTCTACGGGCAGGAAAAATACGAGCTCGGTCCCGGAGACAGCATCTACTACAATTCGGCGCTGCCCCACTCCGTGACCTGCAAAGGGGATGAAGCCGCGGAGATCTACGCGGTCCTCTACCTCCCGCAGTAAAGAGCGGCGGGCACGGCCGAGATCGGACACTGCCGACCCGGCGAAAACGGCAGCGAATTGTGGTTCTTTCCGGCGTCGAAACCTTCGGTGCCATGTGAGCCCGAAGCCGACTCCGCCTTTCGCCCCGAAGCAGTGCTCTGGCCCCCTGAAAGACACAAACGAGTCCGCACGAAGCGGCATGCGGACCCTGCCGGCAGGAGACGCGTCATGGAAGAGCAGCAGCTGCGAGAAATAACTTTGGGACAAGCGCTCGATGAGACGATCGAGCGCTATCCGGAGAACGAAGCGGTGGTGTATGTGGATCGCGACTTCCGCATGACCTATCGCGAATTCGGCCAATTGGTGGACGACATGGCCAAGGGCCTCATGGCCCTTGGCGTCCAGAAAGGGGAAAAGGTGGCCGTCTGGGCCACCAACGTCCCCCACTGGATCGCCCTGCAGTTCGCCACCGCCAAGATCGGCGCCGTCCTGCTCACGGTGAACACCAACTACAAAAAGGACGAGATGGCCTATCTGCTCCGGCAGTCCGAAACGGAAAACCTGATTCTCATCGACGGATACAAGGACACGGACTATCTCCAGATCATCTACGAGCTCGTGCCGGAGCTAAAAACCCAGCCCAGGGGGCATCTGGACAGTGAATCATTCCCCAACCTCAAGCGGGTTATCTTTCTGGGTCAGGAAAAGCACCGGGGGATCTATTCCCTGCCGGAGACCATCTCCATGAGCAGGCTGGTCTCGGACGCGGACTATGTGCAGCGGCAGCGCTCA
>CAYNCR010000056.1:0-12624 GCA_964395575.1 uncultured Desulfohalobiaceae bacterium | reverse complement strand
CCTATACCCACAGCGGGGAGTCCGGGGAGATTATCTACGACACCATGAAATACGTCTACAAGATGGACGCTATCGATCTCGGCCCGCTGCAGCTGAAGGAAGCAACCATAGATACGAACGAGGGCGCCAAGGCCTGCCAGGATTACGGGAAGGCCCTGGGTCAAAAGCTCGGAAGTTAACACGGTTTGTTTTATCCTACCCCGGCCTCTGTCGGAAGCATCACCGGGGCCGGGGCCAAGTTGGGACTGGACAACCCCATTCCCGGAAACCGCTGCCTATACTTACCCCCTTTCCTCTTTCCTGTTCGCCTCGACCGAAAAAGTGATTTCTGTCACTGTTGGGATAATGTTGCGAGAAACTATTCCTGCAGATTATGCCGCCTGAAGGAGCGAGCAGGTTTAGGGGGCAGTATTGTGAAGATCCGGGGAGGCAGGGCTGTTGCCCTGGAATACAAGCAGGAACAGGAGAGCCGCAATGGCTGACAGAAATGCAGTTACGAAAAATGATCCGGCTTTACTGACGAAAGCGCCCTCGGGAATCCCCGGTTTTGACGAGATAACCGGCGGAGGGCTCCCAGAGGGGCGTTCCACTCTCGTCTGCGGGGATGCCGGCGCGGGCAAGACCATGTTCGGAATGCAGTTCCTGGTGAGAGGCGTCACCGAAGGACAAGAACCCGGGGTTTTTGTCGCTTTCGAGGAGACGGAAGCCGACCTGAAAAAGAATGTTGCCTCCCTGGGCTGGGATCTGGACGGCCTTTGCGAGGAGAAGCGGCTCGCGGTGGAGACTGTAAGCGTTACCTCGGAGGAGATGGCCGAAGCGGGCCAATACGACCTGGAGGGGTTGTTCATCCGTCTGGACGCCGCCATCCGCGATGTCGGCGCCTCCAGGATCGTGCTTGACACCGTGGAGACCCTTTTCGGCGTCTTCACGGACGCGCACGTGGTGCGCGCGGAGTTTCGCCGCCTGCTGCGCTGGCTCAAGGAACGGGGCATTACCGCTGTGGTGACCGCGGAACGGGGCGAGGAGGGCCTTACTCGTTTCGGAATCGAGGAATACGTTTCGGACTGTGTCATCGACCTTTGCCAAACCATGCGGGGGCAGACCACGCGCAGGCACTTGCGGGTCATGAAATATCGCGGCTCCGGCCATGGCACGAATGCCTATCCCTTTCTCATCGGCAAGAACGGCATTCATCTTTTTGCGATCACGGAGCTGGGGCTGGATTTTCCGGTATTCGAAGAGCGCATTTCCTGCGGTATAGACCGTTTGGATGAAATGCTCGGGGGAATGGGCTTCTATCGCGCCTCGAGCATTCTGCTGTCCGGCACGGCGGGCACGGGCAAGTCGAGTGTCAGCGCGAGCTTCGTGAACGCCGCCTGCGGCCGCGGGGAACAGGCCCTGTATATTTCCTACGAGGAGCCCAGATTGCAGATCATGCGCAATATGCAATCCATTGGCATCGATCTCCAGAAATGGCAGGAGAAGGGGAACCTCCGGTTTCATACCACCCGCGTCACCACGCACGGCCTGGAGGAGCACTTCTTCCTGGTCAAGGAGCTGATCGAGGAAACTCCTCCCGATGTGGTGGTGATCGATCCGGTGAGCAATCTGTTGCAGCTCGGCTCCCCGGAAGAGGTCAAGAACCTGCTCACCCGCATGATCGATCTGTTGAAATCGCGCGGCATTACCACCCTGGTGACCGAGCTGATCAGCGGCGGCAGCACCGTGGAAGCCACAAATACGGATATTTCCTCGCTCATGGACGCCTGGATCCAGTTGCGGGAAATGGAAACAGGGGGGGAGCGCACCAGGATTCTGTCCCTGCTCAAAGCCCGTGGCATGTCCCACTCCCATCAGCTCCGGGAGTTTGTTCTCTCCGAAGAAGGCATTTCCCTTTTGGATGTGTACACCGGTCCTGCCGGACTGATAACCGGCACTGCCCGCTACACGCAGGAAGCGCAGGAGGAGGCGGAACACAAGAGGCGGCTTCAGGAAATCGAGCGCAAGAAAAGGGAGCTTGAGCGCAAGCGCAAGGTGAGGGAAGCCAGGCTCAAGGAGATCGAGGCCGAGCTCCGGGGCGAGGAGGAGACGCTTGAACAGGCCATTCGGGAAGCGGAGGAGGAAGAGGACACGTATCAGCAAAGACGGGAAATGCGCAAGCAATTGCGCGGAGGCCGTTAATCCGGGTTGCTGGCAATGGCAGGTCCGGGCTTGAGGACGCGACTCGAGGATGTTTCATTGGCGGTGCCGAGAATACCAACCCAGAGGGCTTGAGAGAATGGTATCAGAAAGGGATCACTCCAGAGATGGTGAGGAGATCTATTACTTGCGGCTCTTCGTGACTGGAAGCACCTCGCGCTCGCAGCAGGCTATCCAGAACCTGAAACAGATCTGTGAAGAGCATCTCCAGGGCCGGTACAAGCTCGAGGTCATCGACGTGTCCAAGGATCCGGCCCAGGCCAGACAGCATCAGATTCTGGCCGTCCCCACCCTGTTGAAGGAGCTCCCTCCTCCCTTGCGCAAGATCGTGGGTGATCTCTCGGAAAAGGAGAAGGTCCTGGAGGGTCTGGATATTCAACCTCAAGGCCCGAAATGAGCGATTCGATCTTTCTCCCGGGTCCTTGGTTTTTCTTCGCGTTCATTCCCTTCAGCGATTTTTCAATGAGCCCAGTACCAGATAAGCGCTCCTTCCGTCTTGGCACCATGCCTTTTTTCTCCTGACGGGCCATTTCGGCTCGGCAGCCCTGTATGTATGAAACCGCACCAGCTCCCTGTTGGAGCATTCCCTGATCGGGCTATTCACCGTTGGCATGGCTGTCAGCGTTTTCACCATAGGTGTGCCCGGGGTCGGTCCGGGGATGAGGGCTCTATGCGTGCGGGAGTGCAATAAGAGGCTAAAATATGCCGGAGTTTGTCCGAAAAAGATAAGTGTCATTTTATGTGTCACGGAAGACTCCCTGTGGTTTCCCAAGGGAAATTCAGGGGCCTAGTGATAGGGGGTTATTCCATTTCGAGGTTGAGCAATAAGGGTCCGATAAGGACTTTTTCAACAGCCTGATAAACTGTCAGGCCCATGTCTTGTGATAGGCCGCAAAAAGATAAAAGAGAGTTGACGTGATTCGACATCGAGCAGGCAAGCAGGGCAATAGATCACACAGGACAGGGCACCCCAAAAGCCTGTCCTATATAGTCCATAAGTTCCTCCTCAGATGGCTCCTTTTTGCGATTGCTGGGCTCATCGTCATTGTTTCAATCTGGGGCGCTTATCAATTCCATTTTGTCAGGACAAATCAAACCCATAACGCTCGGGCATTGGCGGATCACGTAGATAGTTATCTGTCGGAGTGCAACACTGATCTCAAGTATGCATCTTCTTTTTTCATGGGGACAGCCTCGAACATTTCGAGTCTGAGAACCTTTTTACAGGGAAATTCCAATTTCCAGCAAGTCTATATCCTGAATTATTTGGGCCAAACGATCCGTTCCGTTCCCGAGGAGGCGGGACCTTCTGATTTTTCCGGATTTATCAAGTCCTCCTCAGTTCAGGAAAAGTTTTATCTTACCTCACCCTACTATTCCAGTGACAAGAAAAAGCTCGCTGTGAGCATGCTCCGGAATCTTTCCCGGGATCGCATGATATTAGTGGAACTGAATCTTGATGTTCTGAATGAATCGATGTCCAGCCTTACACAGCACATGCGAAGCGGTTTTGGCATTCTGACAGACAAGAACGGGGATATTATCGCTCATCCTGATATATCCAAGCTCAATCAGCAAATAAGCAAAAAGGATTTAGTGATCGATGTTTTCTCCGGGGAAGGACAAGTACATTCAGGCATTTATAATAGTGAGAATGGCTTGCAGTTGTTAAGCTCCACGAGGACCTCTTTGGGTCAGTGGCAAGTGCTCATTGCTCAAGATCTCAATACTCTTTTCCAACCTGTTCTAACAGTTATGTTTTTCTCCCTGTTAGGACTTGTATTGTTGTTCAGTCTTTTAGCTCATTTTTTTCAACGGAGATTGCATAAAAATGTCGTAAATCCTTTATCGAATTTCATCAAAAGTGTACGAGCTATGAAGCGAGGTGAATACTCTCGTACATTAGATCAGAATAAATATGAAAATCCTGAAAAATTCCTTGAGCTGCAAAATTTACAGAATGAATTTGATCAGATGCAAAGTACTATTCAGCAACGACAGATGGAGCTTCAGGAAAATGAACGGAAAATCCAGACTTTGATGAATAATCTCCCAGGAATGGCTTATAGATGTTATAATAATGAAGAGTGGAACATGGATTTTGTGAGCGAGGGCTGTTTTGAGCTTTTGGGCTATACCGTGGAGGAGCTTTTGTCCTCGGAAACGGTTCAATACTCCGACTTTGTCCATCCCGAAGACGCACCAAGGGTTTGGGAACAGGTGCAGGAGGGAGTCCGCAATGATCGGCCCTTCAGGGTGGAGTATCGCATTTTCACCAGGCAAGGGAAGGAGAAGTGGGTCTGGGAGCAGGGGCAAGCAGTGGTGACGGCTTTCGACGGCACACAGATCCTGGAGGGCTTTGTTACGGATATTACCGAACGCAAGAACTATCAGGAGCGGCTCAACTATCTCAGCTTCCACGACTCCCTCACCGGTCTCTACAACCGCAACTTTTTCGAGGAGGAAATGCGGCGGCTTCGGGATGGCCGCTACGCCCCGATCGGGATCATTGTCTGCGATCTGAACGGATTGAAACTGGTCAACGACACTCTGGGGCACGAAAGCGGAGACGAGCTGTTGGCCAGCACCGCGGCCCTGATCAAAGAGAATTTGCGCTCCAGCGACATTGTGGCCCGGATAGGCGGTGATGAGTTCGCGATCCTGTTAACGGAAGTGGAGCAGGAACAGGTGCAGAAGCTTGTGCAGCGTCTCCGCGAGGCTGTGAGTGAATACAATTCCAGTGATCCCAAGATTCATATCACTCTGTCCATAGGGTACGCCCTCAGCAGCGGAGAGATCCAGGATCCGCAGGCCCTCTTTCGGGAGGCGGACAACAGGATGTACCGGGAAAAGATTCAGCAGGGACAGAGCGCGCACAGCTCCATTGTGCAGGCTCTGATGAAGGCCCTGGAGGCCAGGGATTTCATCACAGAGGGCCACAGCGACCGTCTTCAGGAGCTGGCGCTCTCGCTGGCCCAGAGGCTGGAGCTCCCCCATGAGACACAGAACGACCTCAGACTCCTGGCCAAATTCCACGATCTGGGCAAAGTGGGCATCCCGGATCGTATTCTGTTCAAGCAAGGCCCCCTGGACGAGGAGGAGGCCCGGGAGATGCGCAAGCATCCTGAGGTCGGCCACCGCATCGCCCAGTCCGTGCCCCAGTTGGCCCATCTGGCGGACTGGATCTTGAAGCACCACGAGCACTGGGACGGCCGGGGCTATCCCATGGGCCTGCGGGAACATGACATTCCCTTGCCCTGCCGGATACTGGCCATCGCGGACGCCTATGACGCCATGACCAGCGACCGGCCCTATCGAAGCGCTTTGTCTCACGATGAGGCGATCGCGGAGCTGAGAAGGAACGAGGGGGTTCAGTTCGATCCGGAGCTCGTGGAGCTGTTTATCGAGGTGATGGTCTCGGACACCGAGGCCTTGGCGGGAGGGAGCCCCCTGTAGCTCGGCGGTTGAAAACCTATTCAGAGCAGACAGCTGGCTGAGCGGGGATATCTGCGGGTTGCTCGGCATGAGTGGTCCGGGCCAGCACAAGGCGCTCCCCTCGAGGGCGTGGACCATATCCGGATCGAGCTCGCACTGAGAATACTTTAGAGAGCCCGGCTAGTTGGACAGAATTTCGGTTCTTGAGGGCTGTCTCCCAAGAGTCCGGCAAGCCCCGCCCGGAAAGAGGCTATGGAGGACGAGAGCAGACCACAACATGGATAAATGGCTGTTTTTTTTCAAGAGAGAAAGGGAACACAATGTACTTTTCTGTTTCACATGATCTTCTCCTATCAGGTGAAGTCCTCAATTTCGACGTGTATCTTTACTTGGGAAATCAGTATGTCCTTTACGCCAAAAAGAATGAAAAATATTCTGCACGACTCAAGGAAAAGCTCAAAGACAAAGATGTCAGCAAAGTATATGTCCTAACCAATCAGATGCCTGACTTCGAAAATTATGTGGAAAAAAACTTTGCAAAGATACTCAATGATCAAGAAGCATCAATCGATGCACGAACGCAATTGTTTTACGAAACCACGATCAATAAAGTAAAAAAATTCTTTCAAAAGTCCAAGGTGCAAGTTAATAACCAACTTATAGATCAACTTGACAACTTGGTTCGATCCAGCATCGATTTCCTCTCCCAGGAAGAGGCGATGAAGAATATCGGGAGCCTGTTGTCCCATGACTATCAGACCTATTCCCATTGCATGCAGGTTTATACCTTGACCTTGGCTCTGATGAACAAATACGATTTTTCGGAGGAGGATAAGGTTCGATCCGGCATCGGTGCCCTGTTGCACGATATGGGCAAGATGAAAATCCCCAGCAGCATTCTGAACAAGCCGGGGAAGCTGAACAATGAGGAATGGGAATTCATCAAGCATCATCCTGTGCTGGGCGTGGGGTGTTGCACCAAGGTCAGTCTTCCTCAGGGAGTCATCAACTGCATCCTCTTCCATCACGAAAAATGCAACGGCAAAGGATATCCTGTAGGTCTCACCAAGCAGGATATCCCCATGCCGATTCGCATCATAACCATTTGCGATATTTATGATGCCATCACCTCGAATCGTGCCTATGCGAGCAAGGAAACCTCGGAGCAGACCCTGAAGATCATGAACGAGGAGATGGGACACGGTTTGGATCAGTCGCTATTGAAGAGTTTTACCTCGCTTATGCAGGAGATGGAATTCATTTGAGCCTTCTGGTTTCAATGTGTGAGAGCGTTTTGTTGAAAGCCCGGATTACTTTGTATTTCACCCATGATCGGAGGCCTTGAGCTCGTTAATATCGGGGTTTTTTGAGGACGGCAGTCAAAGGCTGGGGGCACCGAGCCGTGGCGTCGGGTCAGCACGAAAGGGCGTCGGTCCGCGTTTTCAAGAGAAAGGGCGGTCCGGCGTTTTTTAGTTGCAGGTCGGTTTGAGGTGGGTGGTGATCTCTTGTCCGGAGCAGACGATGTGCTTGGGTCTCTCCGAGTTGTTGAAATACGGGATTCTGCTCAGGGCGAACAGCCTCCATCTCCCTCGGAAGTCCGGGAGCCAAGCATACGTGAGCAGGGGCCGGGCCGTGGCAAAGACCTTTTTATTCTCTTCTCGGCAGTGAAAGGCAGCCTCCTGAGAGAGCACATTTTCTACCCGGTTGTATTCAATCTTGATCTTGGGCATGCCCAGAAAGTCGGCGTAGGCCTGATTGACAGCACCATAGGTGTCCGGATCCACGAAGTAGAAGATCTGGATAGGGATGTGCTCAAGGAGCATGGTATGCTCGTGCTCCTTGCGCTGCAAAGCCTGCTCCATTCGCTTGCGTTCGGAGATGTCCTCCAGGGTGACCAGAGCATGCGGGCCTTCCTTGAGATGCAAAAGGCTGCTGGAAACAAGGATGGTGACCGTATCGCGCACTCCGTCCTGTATAGTTGGCAGCTGGGCCTCTTCCTGGAAAAAGCTTTTTCCGGTTTTGAGGGTGGCGAGCACAGTGCTGCGCGCGACGCAATTACGGCATTCCGGACCGAAGCCGCATCCGCGCGGGTCGTCCAAATGGTGCAGGCAGCGCAGGGCCTCGCCACCCCGCCTGCCAAGCATCTCTTCTTCTGAGGAGCCGGCCATGGCTTCTGCTGCCGAGTTGACGCTGCGAATCCGTCTGTTTTGGTCCATGAGCAGGGTGGCCTGCGGGATGTGATTGTAAATGGCGGAAAGCTCTTCCTCCCGGTCCTGGAGCTTTTGCGCCTGTTCCCGCTGCTTGAGCCCGATTCCCAGATGGGAGGCGAGTCGCTCAATTGTTCCCACCAGCTGCGGAGTAAAAATGTGCTTTCGCGAATCGTTGAGCTGCAAAAGCCCCAGGGTTTCCGATCCGAACAGCACTGGAGCCAGTAGGACGGACTCATATCCTTCCCCATGGCAGCGGTTTCTGGTTCTGGCCTGGCGGTCCGCTTCGCTCGTGGAGGCCAAAAGCTCGCTCGTGCTGCCGGTCCAGAAGCTTCCGGATTCGGTGAAAAAGGGCAGGGAAGGATCGAAGCGGCCGCTGAGCACGTTGCCGCACATGCACTCCAGCACGGGATTGCCAGCACTGTCCCGGATCGGCGTACAATTTTCGTGCATCATGCACAAGCGGTTTTCCAGCCGTACATGCTCCTCGGGGAAGCCCCGTGTCTCGAAGTAGGGAAAGTCCTCTCCGTCCTGCAGTCTGACTCCTACTGCCTCACAGCCGGTCCAGTCGCGGATGAGGATGGCTACGTTTTGGATGAGCTCATGAATCCCGTCGCTTCGGTTCATCAGGCGCAAGAGGTCAAGGACCGCCTCTTGCTCGGCTTCCGGCGCCTCATGGGCGCTTTCGCGTGCAATGCGTCTTTTTTCGTCCCGGTATGTTGTTGGGGGCATCTGTTGAGAGGCCATATGCTCTCTCGAGCTGTTTGTTGGGCTGAATACGATGCTTATCTCGGTTTCGTACCTTGATTTCAACGCAATTACGCAGAGTTTTTGATCGATGATTGTGGATTGAGGAATATAAACAGGAAGTTGGCAAACTCCCTTAAAATGCAATGGATTCTGGGGAAAAATTTTTGGGAAACTACTATGGATTGAACGAAAAATCAACAAGGTCTGTTGGATAGGGGGGCAGAGAGTGGCATTACGATACATATGAAAAATTGGATAAGTGACTTGACCAGCATGATTTGTCTGTTTTATTTCTGTTTCTACTTAGCCAGGCATGGGTTCCGCTTGAACGGAAGTTTGACCATGACAAGGCACTAGGAGAAAAATTCTCAAGTTTTCAGGAATCATGAACCGGACAGCACTGCCTCAACATGAATCAAATTGTCTTTTTGTAAAATCGTTGATGATGTCAAACTGTTGTCAATAAGCAATTTTGCCGCCCCTCCTTAATGTGTTCCTCTCCGGTCCGACAAGGATTATAGATCCGGATCTCGCAAAGGGCCATGAAATGGAGCCGGTATACTGGAAGGATAAGCGGTTCCGTCCCGTAAGGTCGGGGTCGAGTCCATGGAAAATTGCGACCGGCCTGAGAAGCAAGGGAGAAAATTGAGGAGACTTCCTGTTGCTGTCCGCCACTCGTACGGCTCTTCTCGAGGACCTCTTTTATTGCCACCCCCATTAACCAGCTATCTTGCAAAATGGTCTCGTAAACCAATGTTGTCGAGGCTTTCACCACGGAAGGGATTAGCCCCTTGTCCAAACCCCCCTGAGATCCCCATTATCTTCAGGAAAATGAGATCGCTCAGCGACAAAAAGCCGAGAATGAGGCTCTTCATGCTTTGCATCCCGAGACTTCGATGTTCAGGGGCCTTTCCTTTCAGGGAATGTGTCGCGCTTGTTCTGCTTGTGTTCCTTTTCGTCGGATGCGGCGGTGAGGATGGCTCCGAGGAAGCCAAGGAGGTGGAGGCAGGTCGCAATGAAACAGTACGTATTGTCTATGTCGACTGGGACTCTGAAAGAGCGAGCGCCCATGTGGTGAAAGCCGTGATCGAGGAGAGGTTGGGGCGTAAATGTAAGCTGCTCGACGTCACCTTGATCGCCATGTGGCAGGCGCTTGCGGCGGGGGATCAGGACGCTTCGGTCGCAGCCTGGCTCCCGTCGCTTCAGTCCAGATTTCTGGAGAAGCACGGCTCGGAGGTGGTGAACCTTGGTCCCAACCTGAATGGGACGCGGATAGGGCTTGTCGTCCCGGAATACGTCCCTGTGGATTCCATGACCGAGCTGTCCGAACACGCGGAGAGCTTCGACCACAAGATTATAGGCATCGACCCGCATGCCGGTCTTATGGAGAAGACGAGAAAGGCTCTTGATGCCTACGATCTTGGCACCATGGAGCTCGTCTCCGGAAGCGGCTCCACCATGACCACAGCACTCGAGCAGGCCATTGCGAAAAAGGAATGGATCGTGGTCACCGGATGGACTCCGCATTGGAAGTTCGCCCGCTGGGATCTGAAATATCTCCATGACCCCCGCAATGTGTATGGTGACCCGGAGCACATCTCAACCATAGCTCGAAAAGGCCTTCAAAAGGACATGCCGCGGATCTATGCCTTCCTGGACAACTTCTTCTGGTCTCCGGAGGATATGGCCGAAGTCATGGACAAGGCCCAAGCAAATGGGACGTCCTATGAGGAAGCAGCGGAAGAATGGGTCAACAATAACGAAAACCAGGTTTCGGCCTGGATCAATCAATAATCTCGCTCACAGATCCACATTATGCACAGATGGGAAGCATTGACCCCCAATCCTGCGAGGGACAGGTCCACGAAACCCTGGTTTCTTGCCTCGATCATAATCACTTTGTTCCTGGCTGGCCTACTCGTGTGGTACCTCGCGTTCACCTTCAACTTCGTCAGTACATTCAAGGATCATGAGCTGGTTGGAGAACGAGCATCCTGGAAGCTCCTGCTGTATTCTGAAACAATGAATATGGCCACTCGATCCAGCGCGCTCAGCGGTAATCTCAAGTGGAAAAAGACGTATTCCGAAACCAAGTCCAAAATGGATAAGCTTCTGAATGATCTCCATGAAATGATTGATTCAAGGAAGATTCGGGAAGAGGCGGATGAGTTGAGGAACTACTACGGCAAGGTTACCCAGATACAGGAGCAGGCGTTCACACTGGTGAGCAATGGCAATAAAAAGGAGGCGGAGAGGCTTTTGGCCGGATGGCCCTATATCAAGAACAGCATGCGCTTCGAGAGCTCGGCCAGAGAGCTTGTTGATCTCGTGCAGAAGCGCATCACGCGCAAGACGTCCTTCCAGAGGATGCAGGCGGGCATCGTTCTCGCGGTCATAGCGATTTGTCTCCTTGTCCTGATCCTCTCCTGGTATATGACCATCCGCTTCTGGCGCAGGCAGTTCGCAAGGAAAAAGCAGGCTGAGGATGCGCTCCGGGAAAGCGAGAAAAAATATCGGACCATCATCGAAACGACATCCTCGGGGTGCTGGCAACTCGACGCGGACGAGATCACGGTGGATGTGAATCAGGCACTGTGCGATATGCTCGGGTATTCCAAGGAGGAGATTCTGGGCAAGACGCCTTTCGATTTCGTGGATGAGGCCAATGATCCCATATTCCGGGAAAACGTTGCCAGAACCGCTCACTCTGTGCAGCGCAACTATGAGATCGATTTGATCCACAAAAATGGCGACACGGTCTCCGCCCGTATGGATTCGACAACTCTGTTCAACGAGCTCGGCGCGGTTTCCGGCTCATTTGCCTTCGTCTCCGACATTACCAAGCGCAAGAGGGCCGAGAAGAAGCTCAAGGAGATGAGCCTCTATGACTCCCTGACCGGCCTCTTCAACCGCAACTTTTTCGAGGAGGAGATGGCTCGTTTGAGAGACGGGGGGTACAGCTCGGTGGGAATCGTCGTCTGCGATCTGGATGGTCTGAAGTTCGTCAACGACACACTGGGGCACCAGTCCGGTGATCAGATGCTCATGAAGGCTGCCGAGCTATTGCAAAACAATTTCCGCTCCACCGACACCATTGCCAGAATCGGAGGGGACGAGTTCGCTATCTTGCTCTCGGACACGACTCAGGAGGTAGTTGATCAGATGCTCCAGAGAGTTCGTCAGAGGGTGCACGAATACAACAGCGCCGATCCGGAGATTCCCCTTTCCATTTCCCTGGGCTCTGCAGTGAGCGAGACCCCGGTATCGGACATGCATGACTTGTACCGTGAAGCGGACAATAAGATGTACCGGGAAAAGATTCAGCACGAGGGAAGCGCCAGAAGCGCGATCCTGCAAGCCCTTACCGGCTCCATGCAGGCAAGGGATTTCAACACCGAGGGCCATTGCGACCGCCTGCAGGAGCTTGCGGATTCCATGGCCCGAATATTGGAGCTTTCACAGGATTTCAGGAACGATCTTTCCTTGTTTGCTCGTTTCCACGACCTGGGCAAGGTGGGAATTCCGGACCACATTCTTTTTAAGACGGGACCCTTGACGGAAGAGGATTGGCAACAGATGCGGCAGCACTGCGAGATAGGCCACCGCATCGCCTCCTCCGTGCCCGATCTGGAGCCAATAGCTGACAATATCCTCAAGCACCACGAGTGGTGGGACGGCCAGGGCTATCCCCTGGGCCTGTCCGGTCGGGACATCCCCCTCCCGTGCCGCATCCTGGCGATTGTGGATGCCTATGACGCCATGACCAGCGACCGGCCCTATCGAAAAGCCATGACCAGTGAGGAGGCGATCGCCGAGCTCAAGCGTTGCGCCGGAACCCAGTTCGATCCGGAGCTGGTGGACCACTTCGTTCACATGGTGTGGGATTTTCACGATTGCTCCTCGGGCTGAAGGACCAGCCGTGAGTTGAAGAAAGAGAAAGCCCCTTTCCTGTCTTGGCCAATCAAAAAATTCCCGTGATCAAATTCGTCGTCTGTCTTTTTTTGTATGAAAATGTTTCCAATAATTTGAATTA
>CAYNCR010000055.1:0-12658 GCA_964395575.1 uncultured Desulfohalobiaceae bacterium | reverse complement strand
GGGCTCGCACGTTTATGAAACACGGCTTCAGCGCACATCCCCGGCTTCCCGCGCCGTATCTCCTGTTCATTCAAACTGTTGGCCATATTTTATACAAAAAAAACATGCCACCCTCGTGCTAGAGGCTCAATCCGTTTTGAGGGGACAATGATGCAAGCCCCGAATGGCGATATTCCCTGTATAAGCTGTGCCCACAGTCATTGACTCAGATTCATATCCGGGTGTAGATTACCAACTCTTTGCTCCTGCCGAACGAGCGGTTTTTCGGGATGGAGTTGCATGTTCTCGATTTCGGTCCAGGGTTTCGCGGAAATCGGTTTTCCGTCCGGAACGCGTTTTCTCTTGCCGTGTCACAGAAAGCTCGGTGAAAGACAATAAATAAAGATCCCTGCGGAGATGCTCTCAGATCGGCTGATGCCTCAGAACTGATTGCCGGGAGCATATCAAGGGGACGGTGATATGTCAGAAGCAGCAAATCAAATGGTGGAAAGGGGAAATACCCTTTTTGAGGAAGGTGACTTTAACGGGGCTTTCGAGCTTCTGATTCAGGCCTATGGACAAGGAGCCAAGAATATCGACATCCTGCACCGGATTGTCGATTGCCTGGAATATCTGCAGATGCCCCAGGAGATAGCCGACTTCCTGAATCAGTCCCTTACGGAGAATTCCTTCTCCGGCCAGGAGAAGGCCCAGCTTTTTTACAGATTGGGGATGGCCTATGCGCAACAGGATAAATACAACCTGGCGCGGCTCACCCTTTTGAAGATCAAGCAGCTGGACCCGGACTATCCGGATCTGGATAAGCGCCTCCAGGAATTGAAAAGGGGGAAAAAAGCACAGCAGAGCCGATTCGATCTTCTCCTGGAGAAAGGGGACCTGAGCCGCGAACAGATCGACGAGGTCATGGAGAAGTCGCGGAACGAAGAGCGTTCCCCAGAGGATATCCTGCTGAGCGAATACGGGATGAACAAGGAGAGCCTGGGCGAGTCCCTGAGCGTCTATTTCAATGCGCCCTTCGTCCAGTTCGACGAAAGCATCGATCCGCCTCTGTACATCCTGGAGCATCGCAATCTGAAAGCGGACTTTTTGAAGCAGAACAATTGGGTGCCCCTGGTCCAGAACGGGAGCAATGTCGATGTGCTCATGGTCAATCCGGATGATCTGGGGAAACTGGACGAAATCCGCTTTATTCTGGGCACGAGCGACATCAATCCCAACATTACCCTCAAGAGTGACCTGGACGCCTTTATCGACCGTTTTTTCAGCGAGCTCCACGGCGAGGATAAGCTGGCCTCGTTCGAGGAAGAGGTGGAATCCTCATCTGACGAAGTCGAGGAGGACGAGACTTTCAGCCTCGAGGACTCCTTGGGGGAAAACGACAGCAAAGTGGTCAAGCTGGTCAATTCCATACTCGTCGAAGCATGGAAGCGCGGTGCCTCGGATATTCACATCGAGCCGGATGCCAATGCCAAGAATTGCACCATACGCTTTCGCGAGGACGGGACCTGCTATGAATTCACCAAGCTGAAAAACAGTCTCACCCGTCCCATTGTCTCCCGCCTGAAGATTATGGCCAAGCTGGATATTGCCGAGAGGCGCCTTCCCCAGGACGGCAAGATCAAGCTCAAGCTGCCCAAGATGAACCAAAACATGGAGCTGCGTGTGGCCACGATGCCCACGATCGACGGTCAGGAGGACGTAGTCCTGCGTGTCTTGGCCTCGGGCGAGCCCCTGCCCCTGGAGACACTCGGGCTGGGGGAGAACATTCTGGAACGGTTCACGAGCATGATCTATCAGCCCTACGGGCTGATTCTGGTGGTGGGCCCCACGGGCTCCGGAAAAACAACCACTCTCCATTCGGCAATCCGCTATATCAACACCACGGACCAAAAGATCTGGACCGCAGAGGATCCGGTGGAAATCACCCAGAGAGGGTTGCGGCAAGTGCAGGTCAATAACAAGATCGGCCTTGACTTCGCCGCATCTCTGCGCTCCTTTCTTCGGGCCGACCCGGATGTGATCATGGTCGGTGAGATGCGGGACTACGAAACGGCGCATATTGGTATCGAAGCCTCTCTGACCGGGCACCTTCTCTTTTCCACACTGCATACCAACTCGGCTCCGGAGACGGTGACCCGGTTGCTGGATATGAACCTCGATCCGTTCAATTTTTCCGATTCCCTCTTGTGCGTGTTGGCCCAAAGGTTGGCCAAGACCTTGTGCTCGCGGTGCAAAGAGGCCTATACCCCGAGCCAGGAGGAGATAGAAGAGCTCCGGGCGGAATTTGGAGAAAACTGGGAAAACTGGTTCGACAGGAGCTTTTTGATGCATCCCACTCTCTATCGTCCCGTGGGATGCAATAGGTGCGTAGGGGGGTATAAGGGACGAGTCGGTATCTACGAGATGATGGTCAACACGGAGGACCTCAAGCGGCTTATCAAGAAAAAGAGCCCCACTGAGGAGCTTCAGGAGCAGGCCATGCAGGACGGCATGCTCACGCTCAAGCAGGACGGGATCCTGAAGGTTGTGAAGGGAATGACGGATATCAAGCAGATACGCAAAGTGGCTGGATAGAGAAAATCCGGTGATGGTCGCTTTTCCGTATGCTGTCATGTGGATTCGTAATAATCGGTCTCCTGGTGGGGACAAGGATGAGGTGAGGGCGGTATGACGTACTCCTATTCACTGAGCCAGCATCAGCTGGAAAGCATTGAGGAGATTCTCCAAAAGGATCTCATGGACATCGGGGTTCACTGTGCCTTTTTGATCGATATGGCTGGAAACATCATATCCAGCCAGGACAACGGCAGGCTCCAGCACGACATTTACTCCCTTGCCGCTCTAGCAGCAGGAAACTTTGGGGCCATAAGCGAAATGGCCACCATTCTGGGGGAAAAGGAATTCTCCCTTCTCTTTCATAAAGGGGAGGAAGAGAGTATTCATTTCAACAAGGTGCTTTCAGACTATCTCCTCATAACCATTTTCGGGAAGAGCTTGTCTCTGGGCTTCTTGCGCCTTCGCGCGAACGAGGCCATCACCAAGATCAACAAGCTCTTGCAGCCCGATTACCATTGATCGTTTGTGAAAGCTCTGCGAAACAGTCTCAGCTGTATGAACCCAGCACCGGGTTGTTGAAGCATGCGTTAGGCACGATTTCAGTGAGAGCCCATCTCGGGACTGACCGGTCTTTACGATTCCTGCTTTCCAGGGTGGCCTTTTGCCTTCCAGGAAATGACCGGGAGTTTTGCGCGCGCCACCTCGGGGAAGGGAGGTGGGAGCGCGGACAAGTCTGGTCACTTGAGCACGGCGTCAGGCCGGGATGCGATCGCTCCGCAGCTGGCGCATCTCCGAAGGAAGAGGGCGAGAAAGAAATTGACGAGCTTTCCTTGGGGAAGTTCTATTTCAAGGGGTAGCGGTCAGCTCTTTGTTTCCCAGTGAGTGGTGGAAAAATCCGACGTGAATCCTGTAGCCGCTCCATTCGGAGGCTAGCCCGCCATAGCATAAGGATGACTCAATATGGCTTTCATCGATTTCAAGAAGAAGGAGCTCCAGGTCAAGATTGTTTATTACGGTCCCAGTCGGGGAGGAAAGACAACGAATCTGGACTATGTTTACAATCAGATGGACAATCGGCTGAAAACCGATATGGTGTCCATTAAAACACACGGTGACAGAACCCTCTTCTTTGATTTCCTGCCTTTTGATATCGGACAGGTCATGGGGTATGACCTGAAAATCATGCTTTATACCGTCCCTGGGCAGGTAAAATATAACGCGACCCGAAAGCTTGTTCTCAGAGGTGTGGACGGCTTGGTTTTTGTTGCTGATGCTATGGAGATACGAAGAGACTATAATATACAATCTTTAGAAAATTTGCATGAGAACCTTAAGGAGTACAATATAGATATTTATAATTTGCCTGTTATCATGCAATATAACAAGATAGATTTGAATGATCAAGGTATACCTCTCCTTTCACAAGAGACATTAGAGAGTGATTTGAATTCCGATTTACAGGCACCATCTTTTAGAGCGAGTGCTTTGCAGGGAGATAATGTCATACAAACCTTGAAAAGAATAATTTCTCTCACCGTTATGAATATCAAAAATGATCTGCAGTAGGAGGGGGTTGTGAGCAACTCAAACAAACAAAAAGACGTTACTCCAGAAGAGCTGGAGAAAAGGCTGGACGAAATCTTCGGGGGAGGTCAGGAAGAAAGCCAGTCCACCGAGGAGCAGACCCTGCTCGGCAATCTGGAGTCCGCCGTTCTGACAATGGATTGGGAGCTCTCGGATGAAACGGTGAAAACCTTCCTTTCCGAGTTGAGCTCCTTGAAGGCGTCCCTGAGCGAGGATAAGCTCCAGTCCAATTTTCTGAAGATTCTGCAATCCCTGGGCAAGTATATTCAAAAGCGTAAGGCAGAGGCTGAGCCGGAAACGATCAACCTCCTGCAAACCGTATTTGCCGACTTCAAGAAGGTTGTTGAATCCGAGGAGCTGACCCGCAAGCAGAAGAAGGAGATTCTGGTCAAGAATATAGAGCAATACAATGCCCTGAAATCCAAGATAGCGGAAGATAAGAGCGGCAAGGGGGCTGATACCCGGGCCGCCTCCAAGGAGCAGGAAAAGATTCAGCCCACGCAATACACCGAAGCCGAAGAGTCCCCTGACGCTCCGGAAACATCGGATGATACGGATGTCGCCGAAAAACTGACCGCTTACTCGGAACAGATTGGCGCTTCCGGCGATAAAACCGTGCTTGAGGCTGTGGAGGAGCTGAAGGAGGTGGTCCGGGAGGAATTCCGCAGATTGCGAAAAGATCTGGGAGTTCAGGAGCCCAAAAAGTAGCCACCAGATAAAGGGGCCGGCTCCAAAAGGGACAGGGAATTGTATTTTGCGAAAGAAAACAATTTATTGTACTGACTGAATCTCAGGGGACCCGATTACGCGGTGTTATCCGCGGAGTGGAACGCATCGCCAGACTTTGTGCTGTAAACTTCTATAAGCGCGGCGTGAAGGGTGAGCTTCCGTGGGCCAAGGCCTGTCCGGAGGTTGGAACGGGGGAGACTGGATCGCCCTGTTGCGGTACAGGGGGAACAGGCTGGTAAGTCATAAAAACCATGGAGCAAAGAGATGGATTTGACATCTGGAGATGCTTCGGGACAAGTTTTTCAGCGCATAACCAAGGCGGATCTCGGCGAGTTTTCCCTGGACGGCAAGATGCTCAACATCCTGATGAGCCTGGACGGACAGAAGGATCTCGCCGGTATTGCCGAGGAGCAGGGATTAGACCTGGATACCGTGCAACAGGTCATGTCCCGACTCGTTGATCTGGGACTTGCCGAGAGGGTTGAGACGGATTCCTCAACCGTGGATCAGGAATTTCTGGACTATCTGACCAATCAGTTTTTGGAGGCTGTCGGCCCGATCGCGACGGTCCTGATGGAGGACGTGGCCAGGGATCTGGGGTACGAGCTGGCCAATTTGCCCGGAAATCGGGCAGCGGAGCTGATTATTCAGCTGTCCCAGGAGATCCAGCAGGAAGAGAGGCGGAATCGCTTCAAGCAGAATATGTTGAACATGATCAAGGAGAAGGGGTACTAAGCTCTGATACCCCCACCCCCGGAGCAATGAACGTCGGTAAGATGTGGTACATTATTATTGAGGAAGGAGTACGTGGATATGATCGTGAATTGTGAAGAGTGCGGTACACGTTATCGTCTCGACGAGACGAAAATCAAGGGCTCCTCTGCCAAGGTCAAGTGCAAGTCCTGCGGGCATGTCATGCTTATTAACAAGCCGGAGCAGGAGAGCGGGACAGATGCCGCGGCCACTTCGTCGGGGGGTGCAGGCGCCGCAACGGCAGATACCGCCGGGGAAAAGGTCTCAGGCGGTGAGGGGAGCTCCACTGCGGCTTCCACAGGGACCGAGGGAGCCTCATCGGGCCAATCAACCGGCACCGCGACTTCGGGTGCCCAGTCCTCCCGGAGCAGGGCCGAGTCGAAACCGCGAAGAAGGGGCATGTTTGGCCTTCGATCCAAGCTGTTCCTGCTCTTCGTGTGTCTGCCCATTGTGATCGCTGTTGTCACCGGATACGTCTATTTGAACCGCGTTGAGGAGATCAAGAACAGCTACGGCAATCAGATCACGGATGTGGTGACGCAGATGGGCCAATCTCAGGTCGCCGCGAAGGCGCGTTCCGCCGCCCAGCAATTGAGGCTCTATCTTGAGGCCAATCCCGAAGTTCAGCCAGGGGAATTCAATCGTGACCGCACCATTCGCCGCATGGCGGTCCAGAAAATCGGACAAACCGGATACACCTTTCTGTACGAGCTTCCCGGAGACGGCAATTCCTGGAACGTTTTGGTGCACCCCGATCCGAACATGGTGGGCACCGACTTGTCCGAAAGAAAAGGCCCCCAAGGCTTTCAAAAGATCATTCAGAGCACAAGCGGTGGCAAGGAAGCCAACGGCTTCTACACTCAACCCAAACCGAATGGGGAACAAGTGGATCATTTCATGTTCAGCGCCCCTGTTGGAGATACGGGCTATGTCATCGCGGCGACACTGGAACAGGACTCCATGATCCAGCCCGCGCATGTGCTGAATACGCAACTGGATAAGACCTATTACAACATGCGCAACAGATCGCTGTTCATCCTTGGCGGAATTGCGGTCTTCTTCCTGATCATCGTGACCTGGTTCGGACATAGACTTACCAGGCGGATTCAGTCCCTGACGGACGTTGCCGAGCGCATTAGCGTCGGTGAGCTGGAAGCCGAGGTTCAGGTGAAGGGCAAGGACGAAATATCCTCCCTTGCGGAAGCGATTTCCCGAATGCAAGAGAGTGTCCGGCTGTCCATCGAAAGACTGCGCAGACGCCGTTCATGAGGAAGAAGCAAGCATTGTTCGCTCCGCTCTTTCGAGAGCGTCAACGGGTTACGCAGTGCCCTGTGAAGCAACATATGCAGTTGAAGCATGTGCCTATTCAAGAAGAGGAGGACTGAATGCCTGCCAAAAAAAGCTTGATTCTGGTGGCTGCCCTCGCACTCCTCATGTGCGGCATGCATTCCGGCATGGCGCAGGAGAGTGAGCCCATAAAGATAGGAGTCAACGTGCCGCTTTCCGGTCCCTACCAAAAGCAGGGAGCGGATCAGGAAAGGGCCTATCAGCTGGCCGCCGGGCAGATAAATGCCGACGGAGGTGTCCTGGGGCGACGGATAAAGCTCGTTGTTCGGGATACCGAGGTCGACCCCCAAGTGGCGAAGCAGAATGCCCTGGAATTCATTCAGGATGAAAATGTGGATATGGTCACAGGTGGCTCCAGCAGCGCCGTGGCCATAGCCCAAAGCGATGTGTGCCAGGAGCATGGCGTCGTGTTTATGGCCGGGCTCACGCATTCCTCCGCAACCACCGGATTCGACAAGACCCGGACCGGATACAAGTCGCAAAAGGCGCACAGGCACACATTTCGCTGGTACTTCAACAACTGGATGACCAAGGAGGCGCTGGTTCCCTTCCTGGTGGAGCAATTCGGCAGCGATGTCAGCTACTTTCACATCACGGCGGACTACATCTGGGGCCATACCTCCCAGAACGCGATCCAGAGTGGCACCGGGCTGGAGGGGGCCCGCACGGCGGGTTCGGTAACGGCTCCGTTGGGCGAGACAGACTTTTCGGAGCAGTTGCAGCAGGCCAGGGCCAGCGGCGCGGATGTCCTGGTGCTCAACCTGTTCGGCAGGGATCTCGTCCGGGCCATGGAACAGGCGCAGCAAATGGGGCTGACCCAAAACTTCCGGATTGTGGCCCCCCTCATGGAGCTCAATATAGCCAACGCCATCGACAATGAGATCCTGCAGAAGACCTATTCCACCACGAACTGGTACCACGGGCTCAGCGATCGCTTCGATGGCTCCCGCGACTTTGTGCAGTCCTTTTCCCAGGAATACGGGAGACCTCCGGGAGCGGCTGCGGCTACCGCCTGGGTGGCGCTTCAGGAGTGGGCCAAGGCTGTGCAGCGGGCCGGAGCCACCGCGTCCAATCAGGTTATCCCCAAGCTGGAGGGGCATTCCTTCACTCTGCTGAAAGATACGGAGAAATGGCGAGCCTGGGACCATCAGGCGCTTAGCTCGGTCTTCGTGGTTCAGGGAAAATCCCCGGGGAATATGGCCAATAAGTGGGACACGCTCACCATTGTGAAGAGCGTCCCGGGAGAGGATGTGGCACGGAGCAGGACGGAAAACCCGGTCATGCTGGAGATCTTGGAGTAGCTGTGAGGCAGCGGATGTTCGGTCCCTTTGCAGGCCCGAATCCGGACACGGCTTGTTCCGTTGAACGAACACCCAAGGGCGAAGTGCGCGAAATCGGGTTTCTTCAAGCGCACAGGAAAGAGAAATGAGGCGAGCTGAGCAAACACGAAGCGGAAGGCGGAAGGAGCTGATGTGCTATGATTGTTATTCCCAATGAAGATCCGGTCTTCGAGGAGCTGAATACATATTACCTGGATCTGAACAGAATGTTGGAGCACTTCAGCGGCTCCATCGGATCGGGAGCAGTGCATGTCGAATCCAGGGAAAGCGAGGGGGCGATATTTTTTGAGTCGGACGCCATTCTGAGCGCGACTTTTCAGGCACCTAGCGGCGAGCTTGTCGGACAAAACGCCGTTGAGGAAATTGTCAAGCAATCCCGTGAGAGCCATTACACAGTCAACATATACCGCATTGAGCAGTCCGGCATTCACTACTGGGCGAACATTCCCTTCGCCTCTCCGATCTACCAGGACCTCAGCTCCGAGTTTACGGATTTGCAGGGGTTGATCAAAAAACTCCAAGAGGAGTCGTTGACCGGCTATATCCTTGCCACGCTGGACAAGGATCAGGCGCGGCTCTTTTTCCAGGCAGGGGAATTGATCGGGGCGGCTTATTCCTGGACGAACGATGAGTTGAACCAAGCCCCCCAAAAGCTGAATGACATTTTTTCCTGGATTCAGGAAAACAAAGCCCTGTTCAATGTCTATCGCATCGTGGCGGCCAATGAAAGCCCCGGTGAAGACGAAGTCGAAGTGACAGCCGAGGAGGCTGTTGAAGCAGATGATATTTATGCGATGCTGGAGGAATTACTGGAAAAGATCGAAAAAGCGGTCAGCAATAGCCGAAGCATCCGGGAGGAGTTCAGCACCCTGTTGCGCAGAAAGTTCCTCGAGAAAGCAAATGAGTATCCTTTTTTAGATCCATTTGCCGCTGAAATCGAATATGATAATGGGAAGATCCATAATTACAGCAATGTGGATGAAAATGAGGTCGTGAAAGGTGTGGTTGAGTCAGTCAAAGAGATCGTTGGGGAAAACGATCTTGAAAAGAGAGTACGCGGGGATCTGGATACCTGGCGTGCCAATCATTCGAGTTATCTTTCAGAGCTCCCTGTTGAGATATAGCCTCTTTTAGCATGGCCTCAAGCAATTTTTATTGCAATTTTTGGTAACTATTCACCACCTTGCCAAACTGTAAGCCGGCACGGGGCATTTTGTCGCATGCAGCTCCAACTCTGGATTTGCTAATGTCCGGCACTCACTTTCTTCACGCTTGCCCAAATTCTCTATGCTTCTGGGAAAGTGAGTGCCGGACAAAGAAAGTCTGGCAGAGTTTCCGCTGAAATGATTCAAAATATTCCGTGTTGGCTTACAATGATCAATGGGGTGGTGAATAGTTGGTGAATAGTTACAATTTTTGTTCAATGACGATACTCCCCCATGTTTCAAAGAGAATTTGAAGATACAGGAAATATCAAGGATTTTGCCGTTTGGGCGGCTGATTTCATTGATAATCTCCCTGTGGGCATGTACAGAACGACCCTGGAAGGGGAGCTCATTTTCTGCAATTGGGCCTTTGCCAGGCTCCTAGGTTATGATGAGGCGCACAGTTTACAGGACTTCCAGGTAGGCGAGCTGTTCCCGCGCAAAGCCGAGCGGGGAGATTTTATCCGTCATGTGCTGGACAGGGGGAAGGCCCAGCACTACCGGATGCAACTACTCCAGAAGAACGGGGAGCTTTTGACCTGCAGCACAACCGCCAGGGCTGTCTTGAACGATGACGGACAGGTTACCTATATAGACGGGGTCATGGTATCAGTGGAAGAAACAGATAAAGCGCAGTCAGCCGCCATGGGCCCATCGAGTACCTATGACAGGGTCTCCGCATATATGCGTTTGGATCCCGACGGGACCATTGAAAACATGAATGAGAGAGCGGTAAGCTTCTTCGGAAGCAGCATTCGAAGCGATTCTGAGCCCTTGTCCCTGTATTCCTATGTGTTCACTGACCACAGGGACAAACTGAGCGGATTGCTCGACTCCGTCAGGAAACAGGAACATACCCTGGATGTTATCCCCTTAATGGATGCGAAGGGGTCCATGCGACAGATGGAATGTCAGGCTTCTGCAGTCTATTTACTAAATGGTGAATATAAAATCGATTTTGTGTGTAGAGATGTTTCCCGTACTATAGAGAGTTTGCGAAAGAGTAAGGCCGAGGAAAGATTTCAAGGTGTCCAGGAGATGGCTGGCGGGATAGCTCATAATATGAACCAGCCTCTTACTATTATGAACAATCTTGTTTCCGACTTGACTGTGAATCTTTCCAGCGAAGATAGTAATATTCAAGAGAAGCTGGATCGAATTCAGAAGCAACTGCATAAATTGAACGCAATTGCTGAAAAAATTCGTTCTGTCAAGCAATACAAGTCCATTCATTATCTCTTGGGTGAAAAAATAGTCGATCTGGATCAAATGTCTTAAAATGTAAGGACAGCATTGCTAAAGAAAAAGTGTTCACAAACTGCGTCAAATGTTTGTCAAAGCGCTTCTCAAAGAAAAGGGTTATGACGGATAGTGCATATTCCCCGTTCTCCGTGGCGCGTGTACTGCTTCCCACAAGCCATGGTAGGGACGGTTTCTTTCCAGCAATAGCATGTTGAGCAGGGAGTTGTTATGGCCAAGACGGTCCTTGTCGCCGACGACGATCAGGAGCTCCTTCTGGTTCTTAAGGAGGGCATGGAGAAGTACAAGGAGGAGTTTAACGTCCTTTTGGCTGGTGACGGGCAAGCGGCGATCCAAAAGTTGGAGAACAATTCCGTCTCTCTCGTCGTAGCCGATTTGAAAATGCCTGGAATGGATGGTTTTTCCCTGCTGGCGCGCATATCGGAGTATTATCCGGATATTCCGGTCATTATTATTACTGCCTACGGCAGTGATCAAATGCGTGAAATGGTTCACCAGAACGGGGCGGCCGGTTACCTGGAAAAACCATTCATGATAGATGATCTGGTTCGGGAAATGCGCTCGGTCATGGAAAAGGAGGCCGAGGGGGGTACATTGCACGGTATTTCCTTGGCCATGTTTCTGCAGCTCATCGATATGGAACAAAAAACATGCACTTTGCGTGTTCATGAAAAGAGTAAGGGGTATGAAGGTGTTTTGTTTTTCAACAACGGCGAGCTGATGGAGGCCAGAACAGGTGGCCAACATGGCGAGCAAGCTGTATATACTATCCTTTCCTGGGATGATGTGCTAATATCCATCCAGAATACATGTAGCATCAAGGATAGAAAGATACAAAAAGATTCTCAGGCTCTTCTTATGGATGCGATGCGTCTTAAAGATGAGTCACAGGAACAAGAAGCAGAAGATATAGAGCTCATAGAAGAAACAGATGATAGTGAAAAAAGTCAAATTAAAGAAGATGTAAAGCATTCAGCTCAGTCCGAATCTGGTGTAAAGATCGAAAATGTGCAGAGTCGCATTGAACACCTCATGGGTGAAAAAAGCGGGGTTCGCGATATATATCAGGATGAATCCTATGACTCAGTGCTTGATTACGGAAATAAGCTCTCTGAAGTCTTCGGGGGAGGGAGATTGCGTCTTGCCTTTTTCGAGGACATCTCGGGAGTGTGCAAATACCTCATTCCCGCTCAGAACACGACCGTGATCAGTGTCGAGCCCAATTCACCGAGAGAGAAGATGATCCAGATACTGCGCGCTTAAAAATATGTGCTCCCTTATTGGGCTGTTGAAACCTTCACCTTGAGTCCTTGCCGGACGACTTCTCGGTAATTCCGTGAAGGATGCTGATCCAAATGTTCGCGAACTGAAAGATAGAGTCCCGAGAGCCCATTATGAAGGAATTATTCGAGGAAGTGCTCAAGATGGATGATGTGCGCGGCCTTCTCTTTCTCTCCCCGGAAGGCGATGTGCGTTTCTCCTCTTTTGTGCAGGACAGTCAAGTCGATCCCCAAAAGATCGACTGGTTCCCCCAGTTTCTGGACCGGATTGCTTCCCTGAAGGAGGTTGAGTTCCTTTACGACTGGAGCCGCCTTTACGTCCGCAACGGCAAGAGCGGGGTATTGTTTATCTGGGCCAAGCTCAATGCGAACATGGCCATGATTCGCCTGAATTGTGACGTATCCCTGAGCAACTGGGAGCAAAGCGGCTCTACCGGTCCTCAGAAGCGCGGCGGATTCTTCCGTCGGCGGGGATGATCGGGCCAAGTCGCTGTGAACACACAGGGCACCCCCCCCCCCAATCTTCCAATTGCTGCGTTGCTTCAAAAAATTAAATCCTTCATGAAAAGGGGAGCCCGTCCGGCCCGGACGCGCCCTTCTCTTC
>CAYNCR010000054.1:0-12687 GCA_964395575.1 uncultured Desulfohalobiaceae bacterium | reverse complement strand
TCCTGCAAGCCCTAACCAAGACCATGCAGGCCAGGGACTTCGACACCGAGGGCCACTGTGACCGTCTGCAGGATCTGGCAGCTTCACTGGCCCGCAGCTTGGGCCATTCCCAGGAAGTTATTAACGATCTGTCTCTGCTCGCACGCTTCCACGATCTGGGCAAGGTGGGTATACCTGACTACATCCTGTTCAAACAAGAGGCCTTGACGGAGCAGGAATGGCAGCAAATGCGCCAGCACTGCGAGATAGGCCACAGAATCGCCTCCTCTGTTCCGGACCTGGAGCCAATAGCGGACTATATCCTCATGCATCACGAATGGTGGGACGGCGGGGGCTACCCCCTGGGCCTCTCCGGAGAGGATATCCCTCTGGAGAGCCGCATTTTGCCCATAGTAGATGCCTATGATGCCATGACCAGCGACCGGCCCTACCGCAAGGCCATGAGCCGGGAGGAGGCAATCGCGGAACTACGTCGTTGCTCTGGCAGTCAGTTCGATCCGGAATTGGTGGAGAAGTTCATTCAGGTTTTGCAAGATATTGATTCGGAGTGATCGATGCATAACGGCTATTCGCTGACAGTAGTCCAACAACGAACCTGAAATGAATACCATTCGAAAGCATCACTTGATAGAAGGTCTGGGACTACTAGCAAGCCTGGCACGTAGTTTTATATTGGTATCCATATATCATGTATATTATTTCGATTAGAATAATATTCATAATCTTATAATCACTTTTGAGTCATCTAGAATAATGAAAAAGAGATACTAAACTATTTAGTATGGAGAAAGTACATGAGCAAGAGAATCGAAGATTCACTTGATGTACTCAGGTTGATTCGTGATTCATACTTAAACCTGTGGGCGGAAGTTCCGGGAAACAAGGCTGCCTGGAAGTGGGTCAAGGAGCAGGACAGGATGCCGTAGGGGGACCAAGGTGCTTGTTGCGGACAAACCTCGGCCTCGCCTTCTCCTATTCGCGATAGCCAATCCTAGTAATCCTTTTTCATCCAACTAGTTTCCTTATTGATCAGCGATCATCAGCAATTTTTCCACCAAGGAGCCATCCCGGGTCACAACAGTTGCACGAAGACATCGTCCTGTTCCGTGATATCCCCGATATTCAGATTCGGATTACCGGCGACATAGTTTTCAGCAAGATTCCTGGGCCCGTCATTTTGGAGTGGTCCCAATTTGCTGCTAAGGAGTGAACATATTCCGCCTCTATCCCCCGAGGAAATCGAGGAGGCGCTTGCTGATGAGGATTACGACCTATTGTCCGGTGTGTAATCTGCATTTTGCCTTGAAGGAGGAAGTGCAGGAGGGCCAGCAGTTACGTCGCGCGTGGATGTCCCGCACGTCGAGCGACCGAAGAGAAGGCGGTTCAAAACGCTTCACCGCGTGCGGCCGAAGCCGCCCATTTGCGACGAATTCGCCAGCACCGAATAAAAGAGAACCGCAAAGTTACACAAATGGTAAATAGTTACGACAAGTTTTGAAAAATTTACAAACTGCACACAGTGCAATAAGGAGAAGATTACAATGAAAACATGCATATCAGCTCTACTGGTGGTATTGATGATGACAGCTTCAGCATACGCAGGCGGAGGGATGGTTGACGTTAAAAGCTCTTTCGGAGTAAAAAAAACGGCAGACAGGCTAGAAAGTGTTCTAAAAGAAAAAGGAATGACCATATTTAACAGGGTTAAGCACTCTGAAGCAGCTCAAAAAGCAGGGGTGGAATTGCGAGAAACAGTACTCATCATTTTTGGCAATCCCCAAGTAGGAAGCCCTCTTATGAAATGTCAACAAAGCGTTGCCATAGATCTTCCCCAAAAAGCCTTAATCTGGAAAGATAGCGAAGGCAACACCTGGATATCTTACAACAACCCACGATATCTGCAAAAAAGGCACGCTATTTCCAACTGCGAGAAAGTGCTTTCAAAAATTGAGAAGGCACTTGCTGGTATAGCAGAGACTGCAGCAACAAAATAGATACAGTTAAAAATGAGATAATTTTTGAGTTCTATGTGTCGCCCGCAAACCTTTATCTCTTCCTCAACACGTCCGGTTTTTCGCCCACCACGCCATGAGGAGCGCATCCGCCCGGCCATGAATCTCGCGTCCTGGAAAAATCACTGGGCCAATTGGGATTGCGTTTTCGGGTCCAGGCCGTCGCTCAGCTTCACAAGGCCCCGCTGCCAATTCCTCGGGGTCGGCATGAAGTGGGGAACGCCCAAGGTCGCAAGGATTCCCTGCCAGGTACCTACTTTTTGCCCGAGCTTGAAGGTAGAGAAGACGCCCTTTGCTCTCCACCGGTCGCAAAATCCGGCCTACTCCACGCCTTCTTCCAGCGAAGCTGTCTCAGCTTCAAAAATTGCCTCCTGTGGGCCTTCTTTTTTTCCCACTTGAAGGCTTCCTCCCGAACCGGAAGGGTGGAGTGATTGTGATAATCGAAAATTGACCGGAGACGAGCCCAGGTTATTTCCAGCGCAATCGCTATATTGGTCTCAGGATAGTGAAGAGGTTGATATTGTGAGCGAAACTGGAACGGGCATAATTCTTCTTTGCTCCCTCTCCCCTCACTCCCCCAACAACCCGATCATGGCCACCCCGAGGAACATGAGAAGGGTTCCGGTCAAGCGAACGGCTATATTTTTCTCCTTGAACACCACTCCGCCATAGATCACGGAAATAAGGGTGTTCAGCCGCTTGACCGCGAGCATGTACGCCGCCTTGACCAGGCCGATGGCAAAGTGATGGCAGATAATCTCCAGGGCCACGCAGAGACCGGCCATTGCCGCGGCACGCGGCTTCTGCCACATGCTGGAGAGCCTGGCCTGACGCGTGACAACTCCGGTAGCGACAAAGAGCAGTCCCAGGCCCGGGAGCACAGTCAGCCCGAAGAACATGGGCGAGGAATGCAGGACCCCCATGCGGCCGAACACGCCAGTCACGCTGAAGATGGTGGCCGTGACCAGCATGCGCCAGGAGCCCGGCTCGCGGAAAACGGCCTTGACGGGATCCGCCAGGCCGCGGCCGGATCCGAGCTCCAGGTTGAGGACGTAACCCCCGGCAGCAATGGACAGGACTCCGAGTATTCCCCACCAGTTCAGGACCTCCTCCAGGATCAGGAAACCGGTAAGGATGACAATGGCCGGGGTGAAGGACAGATAGGGCATGGTCAGGGAGAGCGGTGAGCGCTGGATTGCCGAGTACTGGAAATACAGGGCGACGACCATGAGCGGCAGGGTCAGCCCCCAGGCCCACCAGAAGGCGGCATCCAGCCGCGGGATCTCGATGAAGGGCAGAAGGAGCAGGCAGAAGAAACCGGCGTACGCCGTGGGGATCATCCCCATTTCCCAGGACCGCAGGTCGGAGAGGCCGCGTTTGGCGATGGTTGCTGCGGAAGCGTTGAAAAAGGCGGTTGCCAGGGCGAGAGCGATCCAGAGCATGGGGCGGGCCTGCCTGAAAAGGACTCTTTCAATAGTCTGTCAGGTCTCCGAGCCACTCGCAATCGGTGTGGTCAGCTCGCCCTCCTGCTGATCCCAGCGCATCAGGTCCAAAAAGCTCCGGAACATGGGTCCGGGCCGCCCTTCCCCAATGCTCTGTCCGTCGAAGCTGACCACCGGCAGGACGTCAAAGGTGGTTCCGAACATCATCACCTCCCCTGCGGCGAGCACATCCTCCCTGGTGAGGGAAGCCTCGCGGATCTCGCGCAGGCGCCCCTCGCGGACCAGAGACTGGGCCAGATCCATCATGCGAATCACCGTTGTTCCGTGCAGAATCCGCTCAAAGGGAGGAACCAGGAAGACGCCGTCCTGTGTGATCAGTCCCATGTTCTCCGTGGGGCCCTCGGTGAGACAGCCCACCTCGTCCAGGCCCACGGCGTAGTCCGCGCCGCCCTCCTCGGCCTCCTTTTCCATGAGCACGTTGGGGAGGTAGTTGCAGCTCTTCACGTTGGCAAAGAAGCCGGGCTTGACCGGAACGTTGCTGGTGATGACGCTGCAGCCGGATTCATACTTCTGTCGAGGGGGGTGAAAGAGCTCCGTGACCACGAGATAGAGCTGGCTGCCGCACGCTGCGGAGGGCGAGGCGGAAAAGTCGCCAGGACCACGGGAAATGTAGAGGCGAACCAGGCTTTCCTCCACCCCGGCCGCCAGAATGGTTTCCCGGACCCGCTGTTTCAGCTCGGAACGGGAAACAGGCCAGGTCAGGCCGATCATGGCCGAGGAGCGCTCCAGCCGGTCCAGGTGCCGTTCCAGGAGATAAATGCGTCCCTTTACGCACTTGAGGGCCTCGAAGACGCCGTCTCCCCGGTGCACGATGTGATCATCCACAGGCACGAGCATGAGTGTGGGATCGGTGACAATGCCCCCCATCCAGGTGGAGTACATGGCCAGGTAGCTCATGTGATGCTCCCTGGCCCCGTGCCGCAGATTCCGAACAATCTGCTCAGGAGTGAGGATTACTGCTTGGTCCACTCGTCCCCCCTTGCAGGTTCATGCACAAGCTCGAATTTTGACGCGGAATCCTTTACGAATCAGCTACTGGAAATACTCCCCGGTTACGACCCACTTCCAGCGCGGCCTGGTCCTGGAGGTTATCCTGAGCCTGCTCCCCTCGGGGATGTTCTCCAAGTCCAGCTTCTTGTCGCCCACCCGGATGCGCAGCTTGTTCAGGGGATGGTAGTAAAAGGGTATTTCCGGATAATACTCCCCTCCTTCGTGGATGACAAGCCACTTGCCCTCGGTGTGCACCTTGCGACCCCTGGCCACATTGGGCAGGCCCGTTCCGGTACCCGCGGTCTTGGTCTTGATCGCCCGGAATCCGCCTTCCTCGGCGACGGCAAACCACCCTTCCACGGGAGTGCGTTCCACGGAATGGATATAGCGCATGCAGAGCCGATCACCCGGATCGGCCCGGACCGCGTCAGCTGTTCTGCCCTCCTGCTGCGGCAGGTTCACCCGGACTACGGCCAGAGGCCTGAAGAGCCAATGGGCCGCGACTGCCAGAACGACCACGAGACAGACCCCGAGTGTAAGCGTCGTCTTTCTGCTCATGCGGGCTCGGTGGAGAGGAAATTTTCGCCTTTCCTCTGGCGAAGCTTTTGCCAGATAAAGAGCAGGGCTAAGCCCGCGATTCCAATGCCATTCGCCAGATGGATCGGCACATGGAAACCGGCTAGATACAGGCTACCGGGATTGACCAGGAGAAAGGCCAGCCCGACATAGAGCAATCGTTCCAGGATGTTGGTCCGTACGAGCCAGTAGCCCTGAATGAAAACAGCCCAGCAGAACATGCCCACGATACATATGGGCACCAAATAGGCCAGCTCCGCGAAGTTGGTGTCGATCATCAGGAGCTTGGTGTTGTAGATGAACATGAAAGGCAGGGTAAAGGCCGCCAAGTCGAGCCGGAAGCTTTTCAGGCCCGTCTGTACCGGATCGGAGCCGGAGATGCCGGCCGCCGCGTAGGCACACAGCCCCACCGGAGGCGTATCGTCTGCCACGATGCCGTAGTAGAAAACGAAGAGATGGATGGCCACGAGCGGCAACGCGGTACCAAGATCCTGGCTAATGGTCTGGATGGCCGGGGCAACCATGGCCGCCATGATGATGTACGTCGCGGTTGTGGGCAGCCCCATCCCCAGAATGATACAGGCGAATACGGAAAAGATCAGGGAGAGGAAGAGGCTGTTCCCGGCAGCCGCGGAAATGAGCATGGCCATTTTCAGGCCCAGACCGGTAAGGGTGATGACACCGATGATAATGCCGCAGCAGGCGCAGGCCGCTGCGATTCCGGCCATGTTCCGGGCGCCCGTCTCGAGGGAGGTCAAGAGCTCGTACAGCGTTCTGCGGGTCAAGAAGCCTTCGGGCTGCTGCACGTAGTCCAGAAAGGCTGTTTCCATGCTCTCCTCTCCTCGTGCCCGGAAGCGCGGATAGGAGAGCAGGCTCCGAAAGATATTGTTCAGGACAATGACCACTCCTGCAGCCAGGATGGACCAGGCCGCGGAGGTGGTCGGGGTCCAGAACATCACGAGCAGGAACCAGATCAGGACCGCCAAGGGGATGAGATAGTGAATGCCCGTGAAGAAGGTCTTGAGGAAAGCCGGTATATCCTCCTTCTTCATGGCCTGGATGCCCTCTTTGAGCGCCTCGAGATGGACAATGGAGAAGATGGCCGTGTAGGACAGGAGCGCGGGGATCGCCGCGGCCTTGACGATCTCGAAATAGGGCACCCCAATCATTTCGGCCATGATGAAGGCCGCGGCCCCCATGATGGGGGGCATGAGCTGGCCGTTGGTGGAGGCGGCCACCTCGATGGCTCCCGCGGTGTGCGACTTGAACCCGATCTTTTTCATCAGGGGGATGGTCATGGAGCCTGTGGTCACCGTGTTGGCGATGGAGGAGCCGGAAATGGAGCCCATGGCCCCGGAGGCGACGACCGACGCCTTGGCCGGTCCGCCGCGGAAGCGGCCCATGGCGGCGAAGGAGAGGTTGATCAGGTAGTCTCCGGCCCCCATCCTTTCCAGAAAGGCGCCGAAGAGGACGAAGAGAAAGACGAAGGTGGCGGAGACGCGCAGGGGAACACCCCAGAGCCCTTCGCTGGACATGAAGACGTGGTCGATGATCCGGCCCACGTCGAAGCCTCTGTGGGCCAGGGCCCCGGGGATGTAGGGCCCCAGATAGGCGTAGAGCAGAAAGACGATGGTGATGATGGGAAGCATGGGGGATATGCTGCGCCTGGTGCCCTCCAGGATGAGCAGGATGAGGGCGCCGCCGATCAGCAGGTCGTAAAGCTTGGCGTTGCCCACGGAATAGACCACGTGCTCGTAGTTGACGAACACGTACAGGGAGGCCGCGCAGGCGAGAATCGCCAGAAAGACGTCCTCCACCGCGACCCTGTCCCTGGGAGCCTTTTTGGATCGGGGGAAGAAAAGGAAGCAGAGGACCATGGCAAAGGCGAGGTGAACGGAGAGCTGCTTGGCTCCGGAAAGGGAACCGAAGAATCCGGTGTAGAGCTGAAACATGGACATGGAAATAGCCACCGCCTTGAGGATCAGCATGGCTATCCATCCGGTGGGCTGCCTCTCCTGGGCCATCGCTTCCTTTGGGGCCTCGGACCCTGTCACTTGAGGCTCGTTCTGCTCGGCGTTCATGGCTGCTCCGTGTTCGCTGTTTCCAGATGCGGGTTCAGATCTGCCATCTCCCGGAAAAGTTCCCCAAACGGCTCAAAGGCCTTCTCCACATAGCTCCTTTTCATCCGGAAAAAAAGATCTTTCCGGATAGCAACTCGCTTGCTTGATTGACCCCCCCTCAACGCGCTTCAAAGTAATCCGAGCGAAAGTGCGCGCTCAAAGGATTCAAAACTCGCCGCTCGTTTTTTGCCTCTTATTGCGCAAGGCGTCAACCAATAAAACACAACGGGGGCAAACCGCCTGTACGGCAATTTGCCCCCGATCTTGTCCCAATGCCTTGATTGCTGGCGTTTAGTCCACGACCCCGACTTCCTTGAGGTATTTCTCGGCTCCGGGATGCAGGGGAATGGTCATGCCGTCCATGGCCACGTCCGTGGAAACATTCTTGAACTTGGAGTGCGCGCTGTGGATCTTATCGATGTTTTCATACATGGCCTTCATGATCTTGTACACGATATCCTGGTCCAGATCGGCCCTGGCGGCGAGAATGGCCATGACCGAAACGGTCTTGGCATCCTCGTCCTGGCCGGGATAGCTTCCGGCGGGAACGGGCTGCTGGGTGTAGAAGGGCACTTCCTCGAGGAGCTTCTGGGCGTTGGGGCCGGTGATATCCAGAACCTCGATATCAATCACTGTGGCGATGTCCTTGATCGCCGCGGCGCCCACGGCCACTGTGAAGAAGGCGGCGTCCAGCCTGCCGTCCTTGAGGTAGTTCGAGGCCTGGCGGGCCTGAAGCTGCTCAGCCTTGAAGTCGTCCAGGGTCATGTCCCAGGCGCTGATGATCTGCTTCACGTTCTCCGTTGTGCCGGAGCCGACGGGCCCCACGGCGACCCGCTTGCCCTTGAGGTCCGCCACGGAATCGATCCCGGAGCCGTCGCGCACGATGCACTGAATGTGCTCGGGATAGAGAACGGCGACACCGCGCAGATTCTCGACCTTCTCGTCGAACATGCCCTCCTTGCCGTTGTAGGCGTGATAGGCGATATCGTTCTGCAGGATGGCAAAATCGGTGTTTTTGGCGGCGATGAGGTTGGCGTTGGCCACGGAGGCGCCGGAGGATTCCGCGGTCACCTTGATGTTTTCGTCCTTGAGGTTGTTGAAGGCGACCCTGGAAATAGCGCCTGCCATGGGGTAATAGGCGCCGGTTACCCAGCCCGCTGCGATGGAGACGAAGCGTCGTTCAGCAGCATCCGCGGATTGCTGGGGCATGGCAAAGCATACGACCAGAGCCAGTGCCAAGGTTGTTGCGAGAAATTTTCTGAGCATGTCTGTCCCCCTTCTGTTTTTCGAATTAACAGGAATACATTTCCCTATAACTCAATATGTTGAATGTATGCAAGAACAAATTTCTATCATTCCGAATGAATATTCCGGAAAAGCCCTGTTTATTCCGGCAAGGGAGGATAGAGATTGGCACATACATAGTTATGTTGCATCACGAGGCTCAGCTTTTTGGATATCGTGAAGAGCTGATTGGCGCGATTTCCGGTTCAAGCTCCCCGATGTCCATGGAATCAATACCCTGGGGGACGGCTTATCAATCTCGATGAATCAAGCACCAGCCCCAAGTCACAAACCAGAAAGGACCAGTTACGGGTTTACGGCTCTCGAAAAGAGGCATCTCTGGAGCGACTGCCCTTTTTCTTTTCCCCCACAACGATGTGCTTTGCGACCCTGACTCAGCGCTAACGGGAAGAATCATTTTTCATGTTCTCCACTCCGGGCCCGGTCATGGGGACAAACCGTACCGGAATGATCGTGTTTTCCTTCAGGCTTCCATCCGCGGTTTTCTCCACAACCTTGAGCTTCTGCCACCCTTTCCCCACGGGAATGACCAGACGGCCGCCCGGAGCCAGCTGTTCCTTGAGGGGACCGGGGATTTCCGGCGGCGCTGCGGTCACCACGATGGCCTCGAAGGGGGCGTGTTTGGGCCATCCCCGGAATCCGTCCCCGATACGGACATGGACATTGTCGTACCCCAGCTTGTCCACCCGTTTCCTCGCGGTCTCGGCAAGCTCCTCAACAATCTCTACGGTATAGACCCTTTCGGCCATCTCGGCCAGAACCGCGGCCTGATATCCGGACCCCGTGCCCACTTCCAGCACCCTGTCTCCGGATCTCACTTCCGCCAGCTCGGTCATCAGGGCCACGATATAGGGCTGGGAAATGGTCTGGCCCTGACCAATGGGCAGCGGCCGGTCATCGTACGCTGCGCTGCGAAACCCCTCGGGCACGAAGAGGTGCCTGCGCACCTTCTCCATGGCCCGCAGCACATGGGGGTCGTCTATGCCTCTCCCCTCGATCTGCCTCTGCACCATGCGGCGTCTCTGTTCCGCCCAGTCCGCATTCTGCGCGCAAACAGAGGCCGAGACCAGCAGGACGGCGATAGCTGCGAGCAATAGCACTGCTCGTGATGCTCTCATCGTGCCTTCCTCCATCTTTCCGTGCATGCGGGGCGGGAATCGGCCCTGAGGCAAAGCCCATCTCCGTTTTCTCTCCCGACATACTCATTTCAGTCAGGTAACTATTCACCTCTCCACTGATCATTGTAACTGGTAAAAACCGGGGCATCAGCGTGACAGCAGAAGGGATTGAGACAAAAAAGCTTGCAGGATTGTGCGATTCAGCGAGGGATCCATGAGAGCAATCCCTGAAGAACTTTGCTTAAGCCCCTTTCCATCTCTCCCTCCCCATTTTTTCGAGATTCTCTACTAAAATACTCTAGAAAAAAATTCTCATCACCCTAGTGACAAAGAAACACTGATCAGCTATAAAAATCGAGATAAATTCTTCACAACATATTTGAGCTTCCACGAATAAACAATCTGTCCGGAAAGAATTGCAATTTTTTTTTCGGAATTATTCAAACAGAAAATGGCCGAAGTTCTTGAAAATAGGACGCGATGTTTTGTCGCTCTTGAAAATCATTATCCTTTTTGAGCTTCAATCCCTCCAGATCTGAAACGATTGTGCCCAAAAACTGTGGAGAACACCCAAAGGGATAAACCAAGGAGGCATCTATGGCAGGCAAAACCAAAACCGATCTCGTCGAGGACATCGCTCAGGAAACCAGCCTGAGCAAGACAAAGGCCAAGGAGGCGGTGGACGCGCTGCTGGAGAGCCTCTCCCAGGAGCTGAGTTCCGGAAGCAAGGTCACTCTGACCGGCTTCGGTACCTTTCAGGTCAAGGAGCAGAAGGCCAAGAGGGGTAGAAACCCGCAGACCGGAGAGGTGATGAAAATTCCCGCCAAGAATGTGGTCAAGTTCAACCCCGGAAAAGCCCTGCGGAACATCCTGGCCTAAAAGGCTTGCAAACAGTTTTTCTTAAGCAGGGCGTTTTATTGCAAGGGGAAGGCGCATAAGAGCTCTCACATAGAATCCCTGGTGAAACCTCCTTTCTTCTCCCAGGAGGCAGTTTTCGGGGTGAATGGTGAGCTTTTGACGCCCTGCTGAGCCTCAACGAAGCGGCTTCCCGCTTCGTTGAGGCTTTTTCAGTGAGATGCACTCTCCGGATCCCCCTCACGAAAGAGCCTGTTTCCCTCCTGCTCACCCATCGCGGCCTTTCGGCGCGATCCGCAGAAGACATTTTGCGATATCCGCGCTCAGCGAGCCAACGGCTTGGCTCATGGCCGCGGCGACGTCCTGATGCTCCGTGCCCGCAATGGAATGCTTGTGAGAGGAAAGCCGCGTGCACACGGCTTCACCGTTTTTCGTGTTCACAACGCTCCAGCGCGCGCGGAGACGAACACGCTCCCGTCTGAAAGGTTCAAAATGGAGCACATTCACGCGAAGCCGATACTTTTTCCCCGATCTCGAATCTCTGGAAACGACACCGCCGTTCTCGCCGCAGAGACGGGAATCCAGATTGCCCGCCAGGACACGGGCAAAATTCTCCTTCAAGGGCTCGGCCCAGTGATGGAGCTCGCTGAGTCTGAGCCGATTGGGCCCTACGCGGGTCATGATATTCGCGCCGTCCAGGTATTGGGGGAATGAAACCTGCCCAAGCTCCACACCGGGACAAGCTATGTCCCGTTCATTGGTTGCGGTTCCGTTTTTCGGGGCTTTTTCAGTCAGGATATAGTAGGAGGTCGGCTTGGAGGCCGTGCATCCGGCCAGACACGCGCCCATCACGATGTACAGGACGATGATGCGGATAGGGAAGGCACGGTTCATGGCACTTCTCCGAGGTTTTGCTTAAAATGCATTCCCACGTGTTAGGCATAAAACCCGGAATGAAAATGGGACTCGCGGTCCTGCGAAAAGGGGTGCTTTCGCCGTGCCGGGCTCATCGCCCGCTCTTGCCCCGCCAGACCGCGTCTGGATTCCGCTCCAGGTAGCGGGCCAGGGACCGGATGGAACGTGCAGCTGAGGAAAGGTCCTTGAGCGTAGTCTCGACCTCCCCTCGAAGCTCGGAGTCTCCTGCTACGTCCTCCACGACGGCCAGGGAGGCCTCTGCCTGCTGCAGAGTGGAACGGGCCGCTTCCAGGGCCTTGTTCAAATTGGAGGCCAGCTCTTTGCTGGCTCCCTGCTCCAGGGACAGGGTCCCCTCCATTTGATGAAAGGCCTTTTCCGCGGCGAGGCTCGCCTGTTCCAGCTCGCGCAGGAGCTCTTTCAGCCGTTTGTCGTTGCGCTGCATCATCCCTTGGGCCTCGCCCAGCGTGGCGTTCATCTGCTCCGCCAGGCCCGGAACATCCTCCTCGAGACCGGAGACCAGCTTGCTGGCAGACTGCATGGTCCGGTTCATGGCTTGCAAGCTCTCGGAGATCCGGGGCGAGTTTACGGTTTCCTCAATACCTTCCACAGCAGAGGTGAGCTTGATCAATAGCTTCTCGAGGGGAAGCTCGTCCACAGTGTCGGAAATTTCCTGCATGGTGGATGGTACCGTGGGTATCTCCGGATGGTCCAGGTCCCGTTTTGCCAGCTGAGGAGGCGTATCCGGCATGAAATCGAGCTCGACCATGCGCTGTCCGGTAATATAGCTCATAACCCGGATTCTGGCTCGCAATCCTTGATCGATGAGATCGTCGAAGAGCTGCTCGACCTGGACCTGTCCCCCCTGCCAATTAATGCGTCGCGGATCTATCTGGATGGAGACGGGCATGTAAACGCTCATTTTCCGGGGGTCGGTCACCACGCGGATGTCCACCACCCTCCCCACGCGGACCCCCTGGAACTGGACCGGAGCGCCTTCGCTCAAGCCGCTCACTGAGTGCTCAAAATTGAGGACAAACGTCGTTCTCTTGACCCAGAAATTGGACTGGGCCAGAAACACCGCGAACAACGCGGCAATGACCAATCCCCCGATCACAAAGGAGCCGACGAGAATACTTGCAGTTTTTCTTTTCATGTTTCGCCTTCCGTTCGTTCTCCCCCGCGGGTCAAAAAGGCCCTGACCCGAGTGTCCTGGCTCGTTTGCAACAGATTTTTGGGGCTGCCTCTGGCGATGATGTTTTTTTCCTTTCCGTCCAGGAAAATCGCGTTGTCCGCG
>CAYNCR010000053.1:233-12810 GCA_964395575.1 uncultured Desulfohalobiaceae bacterium | reverse complement strand
CCCAGGAGACGAGGTCGAGCTCCTCGCACAGCTCCTCCATCCGGGGGATGAGAGAAAAGGCGAGTGAGGGGTCGGTAAAGCTAGCCGAGCCCACCTGGACCGCATGGGCTCCCACCAGAATAAACTCCAGGGCGTCTTCCGCGGAGGCAATGCCGCCGACCCCGATCACGGGAATATTCACCGCATTGCAGACCCGATAGACAGCCTGCAGGGCCACCGGCTTGATCGCGGGGCCAGAGAGCCCCCCAATGACGTTGCCCAGAACAGGGCGTCTGCTGCGGACATCCACGGCCATTCCGGAAAGGGTGTTGATCAGGGAGACCGCGTCCGCGCCGGCATCCTCAACTGCCCTGGCGATCTCGGTCACGTCCGTGACATTGGGGGTGAGCTTGAGGATCACGGGCTTGTTTCCCGCCCTTTCCTGGACAGCGGCGCAGGCCCGGGCGGCCATGAGCGGATCCTGACCGAAGCAGGCCCCGCCCGCCCGCACATTGGGGCAGGAGATGTTCACCTCCAGCCCGGCGACGCCTTCCTGATCCGCCAAATAGGCGGCCAACTCGGCGAACTCGTCGTAGTCCCCAGCGTAGATGTTGGCCAGAACCGGGGTTTTATCCCAGGGAAGCTTCGGCAAGACCTCTTGCACGAAAGGACCGGCCCCCATGTTTTGCAACCCGATGGAGTTGAGCATCCCCGCCGGCGTTTCCGCGATGCGCTGTCCGGAGTTGCCCTTCCTTTCTTCCAGGGAAAGGCCTTTGACCACGATCCCGCCCAGACTGCGCAGATCCCCGAAAACGGAGTATTCCGCTCCGTACCCGAATGTTCCGGAGGCGGTCAGGACCGGGTTCTTCAGCTTCAGCCCGCCCAAATCGACAGCTTGTTCCATATAGCTCTATCTTAATCCGCTTTAATGCTGTTAACTGCCAAGGCCCTGCACCCACTTTCCCGAAATGAGTGTACCCGAAATGGGGGCGGGGTCTTGGCGGTTTCACTGTTCAAGATGCCTATCCCCCTGAATGACTACGTCGAGCGAGCCTAGCAAAAGGACGGTCAAAGAGAATGGTAACCATACACTCCCTGCGGACTCCCAGAAGGTCAGACAATTTCTTCTGCATGTTGTAGAATTTCATCAACAAGATTGCCACCCATTTCTAAATCTTGAGGAGTAAATGGAATGGGCTCTATTCTGCTGTTGATCATTCTGCGAAAGGGGACAATTTTTCGTCGATCTTCAAATCGATCTCCGGAGAAGGACTGCGATATCAAGGCAACATCTACATCACTTCCCTCTCCAGGATAACCTCTGGCCCAGGATCCGAACAGTAACGCTCTTTGAACTGGGATACCGTGTTTTTTCAGCTCAACTAGGTATCTCTGTATATCCTTGATTATGAAATCTTTTGAATCAACCATTCTTTCATCTCCTCTATCTGCTTGAGATAGCGGTTAGTAAAATCTTTTGTACATTTTTGTTGAAATGTAAACTTTTCGTCAGGATATCTGGCTTCCATATTGAAATCTGTTGCTATCTCCAAAAGTTCAAGTTGATTCTCGGTTAAGTCGAGATCATTTTTTTCAGCCAAATGTACCAAACGGTGAGTCATGGGTGGGGTCTCACCTGTTTGAAGCACATAAAGAGCCTTGAGCAGCTTTTCCAAAGTCAAATGACCGAAAAACAAGGCATAGCTATAATCTCCCTTCTCAAAAAGATGACCAGCTACAATCCAATCATTTATTGCAGTCGTTTTCCAGTACTCAACTTTCACCTTTCTCTTCATAGAAATAAACTACTCCTATCCCTCCAGCTCTCCACTGTCTTGTGAGCGTAGCGAAAAAGCGGTTAATGAATACGGGAAACCGCCCGCTCCCATCGAATGCTTTACCAAGGGCATACCGAACCAAGAAAAACTTTTCCTCTGCCTTTGGCGAAGCCTTTCTCTTCGGCGTTACCCGCCGAAGAGAAAATGCTCTTCTTGGCGCCATTGCCTGCCTGGTGAAATGCCGGCGTAGCCGGCCCTGCGAAGCAGGATTTCACCGGGGCGCCTTGGCGGTTCCCTTTTCTTCAAGAATCATCCAGGGCCAATTGATCAGCGGAAAAGACCGGCCCGTCCGTGCAGGCCTGATAGGTCTCTCCCCCGGCCCCGCTGACGCTGCAGGCCAGACAGACCCCGTGGCCGCAGGCCATGGGCGTCTCCATGCAGATCTGGGTCCTGGCACCGCATTCCCGGGAAAGCCTGCTCACCATGCGCAGGAAGGGATCGGGTCCGCAGGCCAGAATACGGCCGTCGCCGGAGTAGCCCTGGACCTTGACCCGGACGGCCCGCTCCAGACGGGCCAGATCCTTGCGCGTACGATCCTGGAGATTCCAGGTGAGCACCCGCTTGGAAAGCTCTGCCAGGGGGTAGTTGGCAACATCCTGCCTGTGCCCGAAGATCAGCTCAAGATTCTCCGGCTTGGGATGGTTCCGGATCAATCCGATAAAGGGCACGATTCCCATTCCGCCAGCCAGAAGCAGGGTGGGTATATCCGGATCGTAATCGAACCCCCGACCCAGGGGCCCCCAAAGGCGGATGCGATCCCCGGGCCGGAGATGGGTCATCTTTCGGGTCCCCTTGCCCACAACCTGCCAGAAAAGGCTCAGGGCGTGCTCGTTCAGGTCCGCGATGGACAGGGGGCGAGGGAGGAAGGGATCGGCGCTCCAGTCCTGCGGCCGGAGCATAACGAACTGCCCAGGTGTCCAGGACCAGTTTGGGGGATTGAGCCGCAGCCAGTAGAATTCGCTCCCGTCCAGGCTCACGAGCTCCTGGACCCGCATATCGTGAAAGAGCGTCACGCTCTTGGCATCAGCCTTCATTCTCGCTTTCTCCCATGAGTTGTCCCGCCAGGAGGCGACCCTGTTCCCCGCCTCCGGCCATTCTGGCCAGCTCCTGCTTGACCTCCGCTCCGGACAGGGTGCGGCATCTGGTGGAGGTTTGCCCCTGTTCCACCTCCTTGAAGACAAGGAAATGCTTTTTGGCCAGACAGGCCAGTTGGGGCCAGTGCGAGATGAGGATAACCTGTTGTCTCTCCGCGAGCTCGTCGATCTTTTGCCCCACCTGGGACAGGGTCACGCCCCCGATCCCGGCGTCCACCTCGTCGAAGAGAAGGGTCGGGGCCTGATCCTGGGAAAAAAGCCCCACCAGGGCCAACAGGAAGCGCGAAAGCTCGCCTCCGGAGGCGATGTGATCCAGGGGCTGGGGCGGATGGCCCGGATTGGGCATCCACATCAGCCTGGCCCGCTTCTCCGTGACCTGCTCCGACAGCTGTACCGGGTTGAACTCGAAGGTCACCTCCATGTCCTGGGCAAAGCCGAGATCCCGCAACTCGTCCCGCAATTTTTCGGAGATCTCCGAGGCGGCCTCCTCGCGGGCCCGGTTGATCCGCTCCACCACGTCCGCCAGGCGCTCTTCCAGCTCCTGCTCCTGGCGGCTTAATTGCTGCAGCTCCAGATTGCAGCCATCCAGAAAGTCCAGGTTTTCCCGTATCTCGCTCTGCAGATCGGAGATCTGCTCAACAGAACGGCCCAGCTTGCGCTTGAGCCGCCCCAGCTCCCACATGCGCGACTCGATCCGCTCCAGCTCCTGTTCCGTGTCCTGTGGGGGAGGCCGGTCCTTGAGCTTGACCGCGAGCTCCTGCAGCTCGAGGCGGATCTCCTCCAGTCGCGAGGCCTCCTCGGCAAAGTCCGGATCGTGGTCCGCCAGGGAGGCCACCTCGGAGTGCAGCTGCGACACGTGGTCCAGGACCCTGTATTCCTGGCCCTCCAACAGCTCCAGGCAGCGCTGCACACCCTCCGTGCTTCTGGCCTGTTCCCGGAGCTCCTGCTTGCGAGTCTCCAGCTCCTCTTCCTCTCCCGGCCGGGGATCGACCTTGGCGATCTCCTGTTCCTGGTATTCCAGGAATTCACGCCTCTCCTCAAGCTCCCTGGCCCGTTCCGCGATCTCCCTGTGGCGTGTCCGGGATTGACGCAGCTTTTCCAGGAGCTCGTCGCGTTCCGCCAGGATGTCCTGAGAGATCCGGGAATCCAGTATCTTGGTGTGGTAGGCCTGGGAAAGCAGCCGTTGCTGGCCGTGCTGGCTGGTGTACATCAACAGCCTGGGTCGCAGCTCACCAACCTTTTCCCGGGAGCTCAGGCTGTCGTTGATGTAGATGCGGGTCCGTCCCTTGTCCCGGAGAATCTCCCGCTTGATCACGTAGTCCCCTTCGGGGAGGCTGAACAGGGCCTCCACCCGGGCCCTGTCCTCGCCTGGGCGTATGCTGTCCGGCGGAAGCTTTTCCCCCAGGACGAAATCAAGGGCTCTGAGGATGAAGGACTTGCCGGCACCGGTCTCACCGGTGAGGACATTGAGCCCGGGAGCGAACTCCAGCTCCAGGTCCTCGATCAAGGCCAGATTTTGAATGCGCAACAATTCCAGCATAATTTCCTTCAGTCTACACCATTTCGCCCCGTAGCGTCCATATACCGGTTTTGCCGCCGAACTGCAAACGACCCCACGCCACCGACGCCTGTCGGGTCGCAAAAGGTGCCTGTACAATGCTTGACAGCAAAGGCAGAAATGGATATACAGGGTATTGCGAAAGGGGCTGTAGCTCAGTTGGGAGAGCGCCTGAATGGCATTCAGGAGGTCACGGGTTCGAGCCCCGTCAGCTCCACCATGAAATCAGGGGGGTTAGGCAAAGGCCTAGCCCCCTTTTTTTGTCTTCCCTCTTGGCCTTTCAGAGTTTTTTTCCCCAAAAGCCATTTTCGGCTCTAGGCTCGATTCCTTCCGTCACCTATCTTTCAAAACTCTCCTGCACTCAGAACAACCCCTTGTAACGCCGAACATTGAGGGCCTTCCATGTCAGAAGGGGCTGACTTTCAATACTCTGCTGAAGTGCCTTATCTGCGGTCAGAAGTGACGCATCGATTTCTCCTCGCTCAAGCAACAGATCCAAGAATTCTCGCTCAGCTTCCTGAAATGGCAGGACTATGGACAAGGCATCACTACATTCCCTGACAAGGCGATCGCCGTAATCAACTGATTCCGGTCGGACTTTCGACTCGTTAACGCGCAATGTCGGGATCAACTGATGGGCCAGATCAGCAGATTCAATATCCACATCCTTTGCAGATACCGTCCTCCAATCCTTTCTGTTCATAGCGCCGTATACCACGAATGCAATCCTGAGACGATTGAGATCAAAATTGTTATCTTGGAGAACACGATGGCTATCAAACAGATCCCTTGCCTGCCTCCGCGCCAGGAGGGCCACCAGCTTCCCCGCAGCCAATTCATGATAATCCAACACTGAAATTCCGGTGGCCCGCCAATCTCCAATGATATATGAATCAATGTTCCTCACAGGCCATAACGGAACACGAAACATGAAATTGACGTCTACTTCGAGGTTTCCGCCCTGACCGAGTGCACTTTGATAACGCAGGGACCATTTGCCGCCTGCGTGTTCTTCAGTGGGCATTCGCCTCACACTGAATTCCTCGCGAGCAATCACTGCTTGAATAGCTTGTTCGATTTTGGGGCGTTCAGCGAGCATTGATTCACGATCTTCAGCTCCAATATAGTTGAGATCAATATCAACGGATAGCCGTGGCACGTTGAAAGCAAAAAGATTCAGGGCTGTTCCTCCCTTGAGGGCAAACTTGCCCTTGAGAAATGGATGGCTTTGCAAAGATTCAATCAGGCCAAGCAGATGAACAACTTTCTCCAACACCTCTGATCTGAAACCTGAATTTTCAGCTTCTTCGGCCAACTTCTCCGCAGACACTTTCATAATACCTCGCCCCATTTTCCTTCTATCACCGTACTCGGCACAACCAAGTTCCATCTCGATATAAAGCGCCCTGACTGCCTTTTTGTACGATCCAGATAATGCGGTTGCCTTGGCCGCAAATCCTGAAGGGCCTTGAGATGGCTCTCCTCTACCATCAACGTTTCTCGGTGCTGTTCAAGGAAAAAACCTACTTTTGCCCCAGTGGTTCGGTTGCCAAGCGTAATTGCATATTCCATGACCCTGTCGAGATCGAAAAATTCCACAGATTCCAGTGATCTCCAGATTTCTTCCCAACTTCCCGAAAGGTCCGGACGGTCCAAAACATCTACTAATGTTCGTTCCAGACTTGTGACATGGAGGTTCAGTCCTGCACGCTCCTTGGTCGACACCTCCATAAGTTCTTTACCAGCACGTAGAAGTGCTTTTGGAAATTTGGTCCCCTGGAAAACGTGAGAACGGAAGGTGAAAAGCTTGGGAGGGCGTGTTGCTGAATAGATGAACCGAGTATGAACTGAATAGGATTTCCCATAAAATTCAAGTGCTGTGTGATGTGACAGAACAGCGTCTGGAGCCAGCTTCGAAGTCACCAGAAAAAGGTCTATGGGATACGTATGATCAAAGCTCCCAGCACGTATGACAGCATACAACCCTCGTCGCACCGTGACGATTCGCCCGGTCTTTCGATAGTAGGCCAATATGGCTTCCGTTGCCCTTTCTCCAACCTCTCCACGGGACGACATATGCCTTCTGAATTCCTCTACGGTGAAAACAGGATGATTCCGGAAAAAGTCTTCATGTTTCATAGCCATCCCTTTGACAGCATTCGACCTAAACCATAATTTTATTGTGGGTTAACGATCACAATGTCAAACAAAACTTTTTGACCTTGAACCGCAAAACACATAACATGTTTATGTTTTTCATAAGACAGTGTCAAATGCATGATGCTTGAAAGCCATATCGAGTCCTCCATTCCTGAATGGCATTCAGGAGGTCACGGGTTCGAGCCCCGTCAGCTCCACTATGAATCTTCAGGAAAAAGGCCATGTTAGGAACGACCTAACATGGCCTTTTTTCGTTTCGGCTCCCCATAATCCCCTTTTTGGGTGGCACATGGGTGGCAGGGCTCAGACGCTGTTTTCCAGGTAGAACTGCTCGACCCTTTTTTGCATTCTCTTCATCCGCGTGCTCGTCACGTGCGTGGAGCGCCTGGCCATTCTAAGACTGCTGTGACCGATCATCTCCATCACGTCCGCCAGATCAGCCCCGGACTCGAGCAGATTCGTGCAGTAGGTGTGCCGGAGATCATGGGAGCTCGGCACTTTTGCAAGTTGAAACTAAAACGTGCAATTAGCGAAAAAAATTGGAGAAAAAGACCCTTCAGGCATTGCACAAGGCTGTGGCCGAGGCCCTGGAAAAAAGCCCTGCCTGGGCCAGTATGACGTTTCCGGGAGAATGGTCGGATCGTTCTACGCGGAGAGGATGCTCCAATGCAGGAACAGGAGAGCAAGTCGAAAGCGAAAGGATGAGGCGCAAGACGTCAGTTCTGTCCTCGATGGCCATGGTACTGCCACCCTGTCTGTTTAGGAGACAACTGAAAATCTTCCACCTGATATGAGCGATTACAACGCGATACGACCTGAATTGCTTGATCTCAAGCCCTTTCAGGGCCCGGTAGTATTTGTCGTTGCCGGTGCGCACAGGGAGGGTATGCCCCAGGGCAGTCGCTGCTTAAAAGCCTAGCCGAATCAGCCAAGCATCCTGGGATCGAACACAAAGCTCTCCACCTCGACATCCTTGATCTGAAGATTCGGATGGCGGGGATTGATTATCAAGCTTGCGTCCTGGGGCACAACAGCACTGGGAACGATCAGGGCAGGTGACGAGCCGCTTTTGAGCCACTCCGTGCCCCGATCCTTGGTGGATTGTGGCGGAGGGGACTGGCGCCAGCCAGCAGGCAGATCACGGACGTAAAGCTGCTCATATCGCGGTATGTCCAGGGTGAATCCGATGATGAGAAACTGTTTCGTGGCCAGCCTGTCCAAAGCACCGTGGACAAAAACCTCCAGAACCGTCAGCGAGGCGCTTCGTCCCGCATAGACAGCGGAATAGCCCTTGTGGTTCCATCGACCGCCGAACTTGGAGGATCCGATTCCCTCGAAAGCCCGGTCCCGGTGCTCCTCCAGGACAAGCCGCCAGCCCCGTATCTCCGGCATGATTAACTGAACACCCCGTATTCAAGCCTGCCCAAGAGATCGAAGACTTCCCTGGCTCCGCTCTCGTGCTTGGCGAACCGCAAGGGAGTTGATCCGCCCAGGGCCCGTACAGGCGTTTTCAACCACTGTCTTGCGTCATCCTTCGTTGCGAGCACCCGCTCAGCTGCCTTCAAAAGCTCCTCAAAGCGATAGAGTCGTTCCGATTCGGTTGGCGAGAAAAAACCCCGCTCCTTCCGACGATTGAGTGTGCGGGTCGGAATCTGAGCCAATTCGGCCAGCTCGGACTTGCTCAAGTCCAGCTCCTCCTGCAGTCGGGTAAAAACCCCGAAAGGGAGCCCTCGTTCGACAGCCCGGATATGGTGCTGGATTGACGGCTCATCCGTGGCGTCGAGCCTTTGTGAAGCTTCGGCCATATAACCTCCTTCTGCCATTTGTCTACAGAAAATAAGACAAGTGCCTTACACAGTCAAATCTCGTGTCGTCCGATCCAGAAATTACGGGCAGTCTTTTTACCGCTACTGCTCTGGCAACGAAGTAGACCTCTTTGTGGAGCGGGGAGCGCGAGCTGGCAGTGCTCGAGATCAAGTCAGGCCAGACAGTGGCCAGGGACTCCTTCCAGAGGCTCCATCGCTTCGCCAGGGTCGCGGGCGATCGAATCAGGGGCGGGGCGGCTGGTTGTCTATAGGGGCGCAAGGGACAAGCCCGATCTGATTGGGGGTTTGGCCCATCCATGAGCTGGAAGCACTCTGTGATAGGGCTTTCTCTCTTTTCGCTAATTGAAGCCATGCTTTCATGAAGCGAATGACGCTTTTTTCGGATAAGCCTGATTTTATCCCGGCTTGTGGACTCCCCGCATGCGCGGGGATGGTTCGCAAACATCAAGCAGTGGTCTCTGGACAAGGCCTGTTCGCGGCGGAGGTCTCGAACATTCTTTTCGAAATACCGAATCAATTCTTGACCAGTTACAGCGAACCGGAGCCGCCCCATAAAAAAAGGGGGCAGACCTAACAAACTGTCCCGCTGAACACGCCTTGGAGGTGATGCTCTCTAGCCGTCATCTATTCGTCATTGACAGAGGTCCTGTCGTAGATGTTCTTGAGCAGCTCGTCGTTGTAGTACCAATAGCTGGCGGGCTGAGCATTGTATTCAATATCCAGCATGACCCGGGTAACGGCGGTAAGGCACATCTCCTGTCCATCGTGCCAAACCTTCTTTCCTTTGACAGTATTCACATCCGTGGAGCCGTCTTGAAAGGTTAACGTCGATCCCACCGGGATGCCCATCTCCTTGAAGTCCATCTGCGGACGCCTGCGGATCCTTTGCGCGCTGGCTCTGAAGAACGAAACCGCGGTCGAACCGCTCCAGATACAATGGGATGTTTTTCGGATTGAGCCCGTGGAGGGAAACCCGCGGCTCAATGCGGTGCAGAGGACAGAGGAGTAGGTAGGCACGTGGCGATCACTGTGTCGCTAGCCGAGCCCGAGATCCTGTGGAAGGCTTTCCGATTCCCTCATGCTGAATAACGGCGACGATGTGAGCATTTTCCTCAACGGGCTGGCGGTCCGCCATGATGAAAGGCCTCTTGCATGATATCCGCCATCAAGGCGCTTTATTCACTGTCTCCTGAACGTAGATCCCCTCCAGCTCCTCGAATTCGGACATCCGGTCTCGACTCCGAAGCTATCCCCCTCCATCCAGGCCCAGGATAATCACTTCTCCTTATGCTGCTTGTCGGCGATAGTTTCGGCCAGATCCTTCATGGACTTCAGGATCTCACTATCCATAAGGCCCTTGTAAAAGACGGACTCCAGGATCTCCGTCTTGATATTGGGCCGATTTGATCCGGATCAAATCGTTCACCAGGCAAAAATGGCATGCTCTAGTCAAAATAGAACAGCATGTATTCGTGTTTTGCCTAAATCGCCAAGAAAAAGGACGATCCCATGACTGCCGATTCATCTCGAGATCAGGTCTTCCGGAGTCAGGATCCCGGCAATCTGGATGACGAGGACATCCTCCGAGCCATGCGGCAAATCTCCGGATATCTGGACATCACTCCCGGGGACTTCAAGGAGGTTTACGTTGTTGCCTACAGCCATGCCAGCAAGCGTTTGCTCTCCACGCCGGCCAGGGAGATCATGACCCGCGAGGTGCATTTCGTGCGCGATGATCAGCCGGTACTCGACGTCGCAGATCTCATGGCCAGCACCGAAGTCGCCGGGGTTCCGGTGCTGGACCGAAAGGATTATGTGGTGGGCGTGATCTCGGAAAAGGACTTCATGCGCCGCATGAGCCGCACGGACCAGACCTTCATGGGCCTGGTCGCCTCCTGCATGAGCAGCAAGGGCTGCCCCGCCCTGACAATCAAGGGAAAGACCGCCGCGGACATCATGTCCTCTCCCGCGGTGGCCGCGGAGCCGGAGACCCCGATCCGGGAGATCTTTTCCTTGATGCAGGACAGAAAAATCAACAGGGTGCCAGTAACCGAGGACGAACGCCTTGTGGGCCTAGTATCCAGGGACGACGTGCTCTCGGCCCTGGCCTCCTTCCCCGTGGATTTCAGCCCGGAAGGGGAAGAATGATATGGCTTACTGGCGGAAGATGCGCGGAACCACCACCAGCCCGCCCCGGGTGAGCCTCTCCGAGGTCCTGTGGTCCTGGATCGGGGCCTTTCTGGGCATAGCCGCCGTGGCCTGGATCCATTCCAGACTGCTGGCCCAATCGGACCTGGTCATGATCATCGGCTCCTTCGGGGCGTCCGCGGTGCTCATCTACGGAGCCATCCGCAGCCCCCTGGCCCAGCCCAGAAACCTCCTGGGCGGACACGTCATTTCCGCGGTGATCGGGGTGGCCTGCTTCCAGATCCTGGGCGCCTCCGTCTGGCTGGCCGCAGCGGTGGCCGTGGCCACGGCGATCGCGGTCATGCACCTGACCAAGACCCTGCATCCCCCGGGCGGCGCGACCGCCCTGATCGCGGTCATCGGAAGCGAAAGCATCCACAATCTGGACTACTTCTACGCCCTGATCCCGGCAGGCACAGGGGCCGTGATCATGCTCCTCGTCGCCCTTCTGGTGAACAACATTCCCCGCAGTCGGCACTACCCCGAGTTCTGGGTCTAGAAGAAATAGGAACTTCCTGTTTACCACTTGACTATTCAAGGCTACAATAGGGTTATTTTGGGATTCTGTTACCACGGCAACAGGAGAAACGCCTCTGCCGCACGGTAATCACGGTCTCCGACGACGATCCGGAGACCTCGGATGGGTGATCCGTATGAGCTGGCCATGCAAGCGGACAAGGTCCTGACCTTCTCCAACGTACCCCCAGCCGCCTCGGAGTCGCTATGCCCGGCAATAAGGCCTTTCTCAAGCCCCGGTTTCTCCGGTCCCGCTCGGGCTCCTGCGAGGAGGAGTCCCTTGCTGAAGGGCTGGCCCAGGTCCGCTGTGGTCGGCGGGAGTGGGAGGACCTCTACCGGCGGAGGTGGCAGTACGACAAAAAGGTCCGCTCCACGCACGGGGTCAACTGCACCGGGTCCTGCTCCTGGGACGTGTACGTCAAAAGCGGCGTGATCGTCTGGGAGCTGCAGGCGACGGACTATCCAGGCTGCGGGCCCCGTCTGCCCGACCACGAGCCCCGGGGCTGCCCCAGGGGTGCCTCTTTTTCCTGGTACAGCTACAGCCCGGTGCGCCTCAAGCACCCCTTGGTCCGGTCCACCCTCCTCGACTTATGGCACAGGGCCCTTGAGCAGCACTCGGATCCGGTTGCGGCCTGGCAGAGCATCGCCGAGGACCCGGAACAGGTGAATGCCTATCAAAAAGTCCGGGGCAAGGGGGGCCTGGTCCGGGTATCCTGGGACGAGGCAACCACCCTGGTGGCCGCATCCCTGGTGCACACCATCAAGCGCCACGGACCGGACCGGATCTTCGGATTCACCCCCATCCCGGCCATGTCCATGGTCTGCTACGCCTCTGGGGCCAGATTCCTCTCCCTGATCGGCGGCTCCATGCTCAGCTTCTACGACTGGTACGCGGATCTGCCCCCGGCCTCTCCCCAGATCTGGGGGGATCAGACGGATGTGCCGGAAAGCGCTGACTGGTATGAAGCGGCGTATATGATCGTCTGGGGGACCAACCTCCCCATGACCCGCACCCCCGACGCCCACTTCTTTACCGAGGCCCGCTACCGCGGGGCGCGGGTGGCCGCCGTGGCCCCAGACTATGCGGAGTACGTCAAATTCACCGATACCTGGCTCCCGGCGAAAGCCGGCACGGACGGGGCCCTGGCTATGGCCATGACCCGGGTGATCCTCAAGGAGTTCTACCTGGAGCGGGCCTCAAAGTACTTCACCGCGTACGCCAAGTCCTATACGGACCTGCCCTTCCTGGTCCGGATGGATCCCGCGCAACCGGGCCGGCTGCCGGGGCGCTTCCTGCGGGCCTCGGATATGGGGCGAAACCTGCACAACGCGGAGTGGAAAACCCTGGTTTGGGACCGGGGCTCCGACCGGGCGGTCGTCCCCCACGGCAGCATCGGCTTCCGCTGGGGCGAACAGGGC
>CAYNCR010000053.1:0-223 GCA_964395575.1 uncultured Desulfohalobiaceae bacterium | reverse complement strand
GGTGCGGGCTGAATTTCCCGTCTTCACCGCCTCCGGAGGCAAAACAAAGACCGGCTACGTTCCCGTGCGAAGAGTTGCCGGAGACAGTGGCGAAACACTCGTCACCACGGTCTTCGACCTCATGACGGCCAACCTGGGGCTCATCCCCGAAGACGCGGCGAACTTCCCCGAGGACGGCGACACCGGGGACTATCCGGCGGATGAGCGGGAGGAAAAGCCCTAT
>CAYNCR010000052.1:0-12918 GCA_964395575.1 uncultured Desulfohalobiaceae bacterium | reverse complement strand
CTATCGAGCCGCGCATGTTCCTGCGGCGCTCTGTCCGGTCCAGGCCGCTCTGGGACGCTGTATCCCGCAGCCTGGAGAGCGCCTTCGGCGCCAGGGTCGCATTCAGGCGTGAGGCCAGGGGACGACAGAGCTCCAGGCTCTGGTTGAAGCCCCTTTGGCGCAGCTTGCGGGGGTGGAGAGGAACCGGAGCCACCACATCGCAGCCGATGTCCGAGCCGTGGGCTTGCCTGGCGCTCAGGAGGCAATGCTGCAACAGGCGAAGATACCCGAAGTCCGCGTGGAACTTGAAGGCAATCAGCGCGTCCCGGAGCGCTCCCCTGTACACGGAGTACATCCCGAATCCGCTCCAGGGCTTGCCGCTTCCACGACAGGGGCCGCACAGGGAGATGGGCTCGCCGGGAGAGGCATAGGGCTCGCCGCAGAGGGGGCAGTACCCTCTCAAGCGAAGGCGCAGAGCCAGAGCGCATTCAGGACAGCAGGCGTCCGGCAACCGGCCCTGAAGCGCCCTTCCGCAGACCATACAGCGGGTGCCGGCCTGGCCCAGAGCGCTCTTCAGGATACGACCGCCAGTGCCGCGGAGCCTTTCCAGGAGACCTCCTTCCGGGCTCATTGCCTCTTACCGGGGCATTTCAACTGATCCTGCAGCCTAGATAATCCCGCCGCCCTGAAAGAAGGGATTGGTTTGCTTCTCCTTGCCCACGGTGGTCTGCGGTCCGTGCCCGGAAAAGAGGAGCGTCGAGTCCGGCAGGGTAAAGACATTCTCCTTCACCGAGGCAAGAAGCTGCTCCATGCTTCCTCCGGGCAAATCGGTGCGACCCACGGCCCCGGGAAAAATCAGGTCCCCGACAAAGATCATTCCCGACTCCGGGAAATAAAAGCTCAGGTTTCCGGGGCTGTGCCCGGGGGTGGACAGGACCTTGCAGGCTTCGCCCAGCCAGGTGCGCTCACCCGGTGTCAGAGCCTCGTACTCGAAGGGCTCCACTTCCGGAAAGCCCATGCCTCCCTGTCCGCCCTTGACCTGGGCCTGGAGCAGGGATTCGTCCTCCGGGCTGGCCAGAATGGGGGCGCCGGTTGCATCCTGCAGGGCCCTATTTCCCATGATGTGATCGAAGTGGAAGTGGGTGTTCAGGATAGAGATGAGCTCCAACCCGTTCCGTTTGAGATAGGACACCAAGCGCTCCGGATCCCCGCCGGGATCGATCGCAATGGCCTGGGTGCCCGAATGGACCAGAAAACAGTTCGTTTCCAGCGGACCGAGCTGGAAGTCAACAACATGTGCCATCTTACCACTCCTGTAATACCAGTTCCTGCATGGGTTTCCTGTCGGATGTGCCCTCCTCGGCGGGATGTCCCAGGGCCAGCACCGCCATAAGGCCGTACGCCTCCCTGTCCAGCCCAAGGACATTCAGAGCCTGCTCTTCCCGATTGAGGATCTCTCCGAGCCAAACCCCGCCGAGATCCAGGGAATGCACCGCCAGCAGCATGTTCTGCATACAGGCGCCTATGCTTTGATGATCCTTCGTAGCACTATACATGCTCGCCTTGTCAAGACACACAGTGATCAGGACCCTGGCTTTCCGGACAATGCCCCCATAGCGGGTGCACTCCGCCAGTCCTTCCTGCCGGGAATCTCCCGCGCAAAGAACCAAGAACCGCCAGGGCTGATTATTCAGCCCGCTCGGGGCCCATCTCCCGGCTTGAAGGATCGTCTCGATGCTCTCCCTGTCCACGGGATCCCGGGTGAAGGCGCGAATGCTTCGCCTCCGGAAAATCGCGTTCAGGACCTCGTTCTGCTGCGTGCTCATAATCGCCTCCCAGCTCTCCTCCTTGACTTGCCAAGCTCAGGGCGAGCAGTTAGTTTTTGTGACTTGGCTACAGCGCCTATCCGCAAGAATGGTTCCGTAGCGGAAAGCATACGGGGCGACGCCCCTGAAACCTAAGAGCCTGTGGAACACAATCCTTATCTGACAGACCGTTCAAAAATTCCAAGGGTCAAGCACGAAAAAAGTTTAAGCTCGTCGTTTACGCCGCGCAACCTTCTTGTGTTTCCCTGGGGCGAAGTAAGCCTCCATGAGAGTTTGAACGCTTTGAAACAACGCAGCAATTGGAAGATTGGGGGCGCCCTGCTAAGCACCATCACCCCTTCACTGCGAACAATCCCGAGGAATCACGCATGCCGGAAACCACCTCCCTGCGCCCGGTGGACCTTCTGCTCAACGAGGAGCATCTCCTGGAACAGGCGGCCCAGGTCTGCCCCTTCCGTTCAGGGTACGTAACCTTCCCCCGCGAAATCCCGGAAGGCATGGCCGACGGCGAGCAGTACAGGCCCATATCGCCCTCCGGGGAGAACAAGCTGTTCATCCCCCTCACCCTTGACGGCCATCTGCTCGGGGTTCTTTTTCTCGAGGAAAGCGTTCCGGATCCGGATGCCCTCTGGCTCAAAACCCTCGTCCCCTATATGGAGCGCTGCCTGGAAACCATTCTCCTCGCGCGGCAAAAGCGCTCGGACAGGCTCACCGGACTGCTCCAGCAGGAGACCCTGTTAGAGGATCTGGGACATGAGATCGAGCGCATCGCGGAGAACGCCCTCGCCTCCGGCAGGGAAACAGAGCCCGGGGACCAGGGCTTTCGCGGGGAAGTAGCCCTGCTCGCGCTTCAGATCCCGGAAATGTCGCGGATAGGCGAAGACAAGGGCTACAGGCGGGCCGAAGAGATCCTGGTCCATCTGGCCCGGGAGCTGTCCGACTGCTGTCCGTCGTCCTGCCCAGCGGCCAGGCTGGACAACCATCGTCTGGGAGTCATGCTCCCCAGCACCGGCCCCGCCTCCATCCGCAAGGCCGTGGAGGGGATCCGGGCCCACCTGGAAAGCTTTTCCATCCGGGAGCCCGTCACCGGAGAGGAGCTCGCGCTGGGCGTGGACATGGGCCTGACCTTCTATCCCAGGGATCTTTTCGGTCCTGCGGCATCCTCCCACCCCCGGGAACAGGCCAGGGTGCTCCTGGCCAACGCCCTGCGGGCGCTCGAGGCCGCGTCGAGCCCCAAGAGCCGGGGGACGCTCTTCTTCTTTTCCAGCATATTAACCGAGGGCGGGAGCGTTCGCAACATTCTGACCGAGGACCGGATCCTTGTGGATCTGGGGCGCAAGGACCGTGCCCGCGAAGGTCAGATATTCTCCGTCCACGAGCCTAACGGGGAGGAGTCATCCCCCTGGCCGGGGCATGGGGGGCAAGCCAAGGCCGAAGTCATGATCATCGACACCGGCGAAGAGGGCTCCCTGGCCGAGGTGCTGCACCGCACCCCCCGCACGGAGATCGCCCCGAGCGACAGGCTGATCCATATGCCCCATGCGGACCAGGGGGCCGTGGAGACGGAAAACGGCCATCCGCCGGAGAATACGTCCCGCAGCGGCCTCCTTTCCCTTCCCCGTTTTCTGGCCGCTTGGCGCCAGCGCTGTCGCGGGGAGGAGGCATTCTGTCTGGCCCTGGTGCGGCTCCGGAACTTGTCCAACGCAAAAGAGGACGACTCCGCCGAGCTTTTTCTGAGCCGTCTGGAAGCGATGCTCCCGTCAGGGGGGCTGATCGGCAGCTACGGCTCCAGCTGCTTCATTCTCTATTTGCCAGGCATGGAGCCGCATAACGCCGAAGAGCTCCTTTCGGGCCTCGACACCCCTGGAGAAAAGGAGAAAGCTCCCGCCTTCCGGGCCGGAATCGGTTATTATCCCTGCCTCAACTACACCCGCCTCGACGTGGCCGAAACCGCGAGAAACGCCCTGGACCACGCAGAGCTCCTCTCCGGAAACGCGGTCGCGGTCTTCGACTCCCTGAGCCTGACCGTAAGGGCGGACCGCCATTACGCGCGCAGGGAGCTGGCCGAAGCGATCAACGACTACCAGCAGGCCCTGCTCCTGGATCCGGAAAACCTTCTGGCCCGGAACTCGCTGGCCATCTGCCACGCGCACCTGGGCCGGAACACTCGGGCCAAGCAGGAGTTCCAGGGCCTGTTGGACCGAGATCCGGACAATATCATGGCCCTGTACAACCTGGGATGTCTCTGCCAGAAGATGGATGAGCCGGAGGCCGCGGAGGACGCCTTCAGGCGCTGTCTGCGCCGGGAGCCCGGCCATCATTTCTGCCTCCTCCGCCTGGGCCGTATCCGGGAAATGCTGGGAGACCGCGAAGGGGCCAGGGACTTCTACCTCCAGGCCAACCGCACGCCGCTGGGACCACGCTATGCCTACAAGCACCTGGCCAGGCTGGACCACCTCCAGGGCGACCGCCACGCTGCGCGGAGCAACCTGCAAAAGGCCCTCCGGGCCAATCCGTGGGATCCCGAGGCCCTCCATCTCATGGCCCGACTCTATCTGGAGGTCGGAGAGGACCCGGAGCTGGTAGAGGCCCTGGCCAGGAGGAGCTACAGCCTTTGCCCGGATGTGGAGGAGCACGTCCGGCTGCTGGAGAAGGTCCTCATTTCCCGGGGCAAAAAGGAGGAAGCCGGCAGTCTCCGCCCCGGGACCGAGGAATAGCCAGCAGGGAAGAGGCCGCTATTCCGGCTGCAGCAGAATGGTGTAGGCCAGGTCCCAGCGCAGATACTGCGTGGCAACCTCCTTCAGCTCCTCCGGGCTCAGACCGGCTACGCGCTCTGCGGTATTTTGCTGGAAGTCCAGAGGCAGGCCGTAGGCCAAAAGCTCCGAGGCCTCGCCGCTCCGGGCCATCAGGGGCTGGAGCCCGCGAAAGTAGTCCGCCTGATAGATGTTCTTGGCCCGGTCCATCTCCTGCCGGGAAACGCCGTTTTCCCCCAGATCGTCCACGATGGCCCGGAAACTCTCCAGGGCGCTGTCCACCTTGTCCGGGTAGGTCCCCAGATAAAAGCCCAGAAAGCCGGAGCCCGGAACAGTCCAGAGAAGTGGATTGACCGCGTACCCCAGTCCCTGCCTGTCCCGCAGCTCGCGAAAGAGAATCCCGTCCTGGCCGGCCAGGATCTTCTTCCACAGGGCGAGCTGGGGATAGACTCCGCTCCCCATGCCGGGCACGGGAAAGACGATCAGGATATGGGCCTGGCTCCGCCCGTCCAGGCTCAGATGCAGCTCCCTGTCCGGGTTCCATACGGGCTCCACCGGAGCGACCCCCTGCGGCTCCCGCGCCAGCCGGGCCAGGCTCCGAGCCCGTTCCTCCACGACCTCGCTCTCCATATCCCCGCAGACGGTGAGGACGAAGGGCTGCCGCATCTGGCGCTCCCAGAAGCCCCGCAGGTCCTGCGGCCCGAAGCCGTCCAGCGCTTCGGGGCGGCCCAGATGATAGTAGGCATAGGGATGCTCCCGGAAGAGAAAGGGGAAGACCTCCCGGGCCAAAAGCCCCATGGGATGGTCCATCCGCTCCGTGAGCTGCGCCTTTTGCTCCGCAATCGCCCGGGTGGTCTCCTCCTCGGAGAAGGCCGGATCGAGGATCATCTCCTGGATCAGGTCCAGCATCTCTTCCTGGTATCGGCTGGGGAACTTGGCATTCAGGCTGAGCTGATCCCGGCCTGCCGCGGCATCCAGGGATGCGGCCCTGTTGGAGAGCATTTCCCGGATCCGGGCGTAGCTCCGCGTTCCCGTTCCCCGCAACAGCCCTCCGGATGTGAGCGCTGCCAGCCCTTGTTCCTCTTCCTCGAGCAGGAGATCCCCGCCGGGCCAGGTGATGTCCACTGCCTGATAGGGCAGGGTCGTGTCCGGGATGAGGACCAGCTTGCACCCGTTGCCCAGGTCCCTGATCCTCGTCTCTCCCGTGTCGCCCTGTCGCGAAGAGCACCCGAAAGACCGGCGGCATTCCGCGCTGCCGGTGATCCTGCCCCCAATGTCCTGGAATTCCTCCGCCCTGTCCGAGCCGACCAGCAGATTGACTGAGGCGTTTTCCGGAGCCAGATAGTCCCGAATGGGCTCCCGGAGCTCCTCCCGGCGCATGTGGCGCAGGGCGTGGATATAGCGCCGCTCCCCTTCCAGCCCCCCTTCGAAGAACTGAAAATAGCCCAGCTTCCCGGCCAGGCCGGAAAGGGTCTCCTTACTCTGGAACAGGGCGTCCTCGATATTGAGCACCGCCCGGTCCATTTCCTCTTCGTCGAATTGCTCGGGCTCCAGCCTGGTGAGCTCGTCGAGGCACCGGCTCACGAAGGCATCCACCTGTTCCGGATCCAGATAGGCCTGGACCAGCATCATCCCCGTGTGCTGAAGCAGAATGGGCGAGGCGGCGATCTCGTCCACCAGCCCCTCCTCGTACTTGAATCGCCGGGATAGCCGGCTGCTGTGATCGCCTCCCAGCATATAGCCCAGGACCTCCAGAGCAGGGGCCTCCACGGATCCGAGACCCGGCGCGGGGAAGCCGATCCCTGCGTAGACCTTGTTCCAGGGCGTGGGGATCACATTCACCTCGGGACCGTTTCCCCAGCTGAAAACAGTGCTTTCCGCGGGCGCGGCCAGGAGACGGTTGTTGGCGTATCCTCCGAACAGGCGCTGCGCCTCGCGCAGAACCTCCTCCTCGTCCACACTCCCGCAGACCACCAGGAGCATGGCCTGGGGCTGATAGAGCCGATCCACGTATTCCCGAACATCCCCGGGGCCGATATCCCGGATCGTCTCCCTGTTTCCCACGATGGGGCGGGCATAGGCGCTGCCGGACCAGATGCGGGACTGTATCTGCTCGAAAAGGACCGCTCCCGGATCGTCCCTTTTCCGTTCCAGCTCTGCGAGAACGACTTCCTTTTCCGTGGCCAGGTCGTTTTCGTCCCAATCCATCCCGAAACAGAGCCTGCACAGCGTCTGCAGCCCGCTTTTCCAGGCCCTTGCCGGCAGATCGAGCATGTATGCGGTATGATCGAACCCGGTTGCCGCATTGACCCTGCCCCCGAGGGCCTCGATCTCCGAAGCGACTCCGCACCCGTTCTGTCCGGACCGGAAGGCCATGTGCTCCAAAAGATGGGTCAGCCCTGACTCGCGCTCCTGTTCCAAAGCCGACCCCGCCCGGATGTACATCCGCATGATCGCCAGGGGAAAACGCCGATCCTGCTGGATCAGGACCTGCATGCCGTTTTCCAGTTGCCAAAGCCCGGGCTTATTGTTCGTGTATTCCTGCATGTTCCGGTTTCTCCTTGCGCCGACGTCACACCGACTGGCAGCTCACTGTGTGTTCAACCTGTCAAAAGCACGCAACGCGTGCTATTCTGGAATATGTTGACCGCGAACGCCCCGGGAGGCTAAATAAAACAGGTATGAAAAACAAGCCCGCATTCGAGCACTCCCACAGCATGCACAACTCCGTTTCCCGGATCCTGGACCAGGCCGGCCACGTCATTCTGGACAAACCCCAGCAGATTCGGGGAACCCTCGCCAGCATCCTCGCCGGGGGCCACCTGCTCATCGAGGACGAACCGGGCACGGGAAAGACCACCCTGGCCCAGGCCATGGCCGTCCTCCTGGGCCTGGATTTCCAGCGCATCCAGTGCACCAGCGACCTTCTGCCCGGAGACATCCTCGGGGTCACCGTCTTCGACAAGGAATCGGGCAACTTCTCCTTCCACCAGGGCCCGATCTTTTCCCGGTTCATTCTTCTGGACGAGATCAACCGCGCCACCCCCAAGACCCAGAGCGGGCTCATGCAGGCCATGGCTGAGAGGGAGGTCAGCATCGACGGCAGAACCCACCTTCTGCCCGAGCCATTCTTCGTCGTGGCCACCCAGAATCCAGTGGACGCCGCCGGAACCTATCCCCTCCCCGAGTCACAGCTGGACCGCTTTCTCATGAGGATGAGACTGGGTCTTCCCTCGGCGCGCGCTGAAATGGAGCTCTTGCAGGGCGAGAACCGGTCCCTGATGATCCGCGACCTGGAACCGGTCCTCACCCCGCAGGCCATCCGGGAGATGCAGGCCGGAGTGAAGCATGTGCACGTGGCCGATCCCGTGTACACCTATATCCTGAACATCCTGCAGGACACCCGGAAATCCGGGCAATTCCGCACAGGCCTCTCGCCGCGGGCCGGTCTGGCCCTGCTCGCCTGCGCCAAGGCCTGGGCCTTTATTCAGGGCAGGGATTACGTCCTGCCCGAAGATGTACAGTCCGTGACGCCCTGGGTCGGGGCGCACCGGCTCCGTCCGAGCGATCCTGAGGAATACGCCGATCCGCTCCGCCTTTTGCAGGACAGGCTCGCGGAAATCCCCATTCCCTGATAGGGACGCAGCATGCGCTTTCCCGGTCTCCGCCTTCTCCTTTTCGGGGCGCCCCGCTCCGCCACGAGCATCCGTCTGGGCCACAGGCGGATCTTTATCCTCCCCACCCGGATGGGCCTGGGATTCGCGCTCCTGCTCGGGGCGATGCTCCTTACGGCGATGAATTACCAGAACAACCTGGCCTACGCCTTCGTCTTCCTCACCGCTTCCGCGGCGCTGACCTCGGCCCTGCACACCTACGCCAACCTCGCGGGAATCATTGTGTCCCCCGGAAAGGCCTCACCGGTGTTCGCCGGCCAACAGGCGGTCTTCCCGGTGCGCCTCACCGAGAAAAGGGGTACGGGGCGAGGCGCCATCGAGGTGAGCCCCCGCCGGGGAGAGCCTCGGGTCCTGGACCTCGAGCCCTATCAGGAAGCCGTTGCGGAACCCGGCCTGACTGCGGGGCGCCGTGGCGTCCTTCCGGCTCCGGAGCTTGTGGTGCGCACCACCCACCCTTTGGGGCTCTTCCGCGTCTGGTCTCGCGCCCGCTTTGACCAGGACTGTCTCGTCTATCCCAGCCCGGCGAGTGATACTCCGAATGCGGGGGTGCTCTTCCCAGAGGGAGCCGGCTCCGGCCAGAAGAAAAGCGTCTCTGGAGAAGAGGACCTGGACTCCCTGCGCCAGCACCGGCAGGGAGAGTCCTCCAAGCGCATCGACTGGAAGGCCTATGCCCGCGGACGGGGGCTGGTGAGCAAACACTTTGCCGGGCCGGAACAGGCCTCGATGTGGCTGGACTTCGACGCGCTCTCCGAGCCGGAGACCGAGGCCAGGCTCTCCGTCCTGGCGCGCATGATCCTCGATCTCACCCAGGCCGGAACCACATACGGGCTCAAGCTTCCTCACACCAGCATCCCCCCGGACAAGGGACGGGACCACATGCACGCCTGCCTGGCGGAGCTCGCCCTTTTCGACGTAAAAGGACGCGACAGGGGGAAACCGGCGTGACAGAACGCAGAATGGACCAACGGCAAATGCGGGACCTGGAGGTCCTCCTGCTGCTTGTCGCGGTCTTCGCCCCCTTTGCCCTGTGGATGCCCCCCTGGGTCAGCGGCGCTTTCCTCGCCCTGCTCGGATTCCGGGCCGCTGTGGCCTGGTTCGGACGCCCCCTGCCCGCGCGTCCCTGGCGCATCCTTTTGGCCCTGGCCGGGCTGGGGGCGGTGCTCGCTGCCTGGGGCTCACCCCTGGGCCTGCGGGCAGGGACCGCTCTGTTCCTGCTCATGATCGCGGTCAAGAGCCTGGAGCAAACCACTCAGCGGGACCGGGAAGTGACCGTCCTGCTCTGCTGCTTTCTGCTTCTGGCCGGGACCCTCTTTTCCCGCTCCCTGCCCCTTTTTCTTTACGATATCGCTCTGTTGGGAGCGATCCTCTTTGTCCTGCAGCGTCTGCAAAAGCATTCCCTCTCTCCGGCCGGCGCCCTGACCCGCACCGGCAAGCTGCTGCTGCAGGCCCTGCCCCTGGCGATCATGCTTTTCGTCCTCTTTCCCCGCATCGGCAGCGGGCTCATTTCCCTTTCCCCGTCCTCGGGAACCGCCTTCACCGGGCTCTCCAGCACCCTCTCCCCGGGTGACGTGGCCACCCTGATTCCTTCCCAGGAGGTGGCCTTCAGGGTCAAGTTCCAAAAGCTCCCGCAAATCGAGGATGGGTTCTATTGGCGCTCCCTGGTCCTGACCCGCTATGACGGCTCCAGATGGCGCCCTGCGAGGGGTCCGGCCGCTCGCCCCGCCCCAGTAAAGCCCCGCGGGGATATCGCCGAATACAGCGTGGATCTGGAGCCCACCGGCCAAAAATACCTCCCCGCCCTGGAGCTGCCCCTCGAGGCGCCGGACGGGGCGGATATCCGGCGCGGCTTCTCCCTGCGCAGGGAGGAGGAGATCACCTCCCGAATCCAGTACAGCCTCAGCTCTGCCGCCACCTACCGCACCGGGGCGCCTCGCCCCGCAATCCGCTCTGCCGCGTTGAGAATTCCACCCCAGGGCAATCCCAGAACCCGGGACCTGGTCCAGCGGCTGGAACAAAGGAGCTCCGGCCCGCGCGAGCTTGTGGCCGCGGTCCTGGACCGCTTCGCGGAGGAGAACTATATCTACACCAGAAACCCGGCCCTGCTGCGGGAGGAAAACCCCGTGGACCACTTCCTCTTTGAGACCAGGGAAGGATTTTGCGGCCACTACGCTCAGGCCCTGGCCTGGACCGCCCGGGCGGCGGGCATTCCCGCCAGGATCGTGACCGGGTATCTGGGCGGCAGCCGCAATCCCCTAGGGGACTACTGGATTGTGCGGCAATCCGACGCCCACGCATGGGTGGAGGTCTACTTCCCGGATGCGGGGTGGGTGCGCAAGGATCCCACCCAGGCCCTCTCCCCGGACCAGATCCTCGCCGACGGACAAGACGGTGCCTCAGCGGAAGAGGGAACCCGGGGTCGGGACGGCCCTTCCGGAGGAATTCTGAGCCGGGCTGCGCGCTATGCCGGACTTGCCTGGGACGCGGCCAACTTCGGATGGAACTACTATGTGCTCGGCTTCACCCAACAGCGCCAGCTCCAGCTCCTGGCCAAGCTGCGGCTCGGGGACAGCCTGGAAAAAGCCCTCCCCCGCGCGGCTCTGCTGCTGACCTTTCTTTTTCTGGCCTTTATGCTTATCCTGGGAGCCATCCTTCTGGGCAGGGGAAAAACAACCACACCCCAGGACAGGATCTACCGCAGCTTCCAGAAGAAGCTGCGCCGGGCGGGAATCGAGCCCCGGCCCGAGGAGGGCCCGCTCACACTGGCTCGTCGGATCGAGGCGGAAAGACCGGATCTGGCTCAAGCCAGCAAGAGGATACTGGATCGTTTCGTGGAGCTCCGCTACGCCGAATGCGGCGACCGAGCCGCCCTGCGCGACTTTCGCAGGCGGGTGCGCCGTTTTTCCCCTTCCGCTCCGCGACGCGAGGGCGCCCCGCAATCGGGCTAGCTCGCGCAGTCCCTGCGGCTTGGGGCTCGTATCGTATGGAGAGGACTCGCTATGGGCAAAAGAGGACTCGGACTGGCACTCGGTGAGGGCGGCGCGAGGGGCCTGGCCCATATCGGTGTGCTCCAGGCCCTGCAGGATCACGGTATTCGGGTGGACCACGTAGCCGGCACGAGCATCGGGGCCGTGGTCGGGGCGATGTACGCCGAGACCCTGGACGCCTATGTGGTGCAGGAACGCTTCGAGGAGCTCGCGGAACAGGAGGGATACTACGCCCACCTGGGCCTCAAGCGCTTCACACGTGGAGAAAAACGCGAGGCGAGCTTCTGGGACATGATCGGGGCCAAGATCATGGGCACCCTGGCCCTGAACCTGGCCCAGACCCGGCGCGGTCTGCTCAAGGTGGAACGGCTGGAACGAACCCTGGAGGGACTTCTCCACATTCGCCATTTCTCCGAGTGCCGCATCCCTTTCGTGGCGCTTGCCACAGACATTTCCCGGGGCAGGGAGACACCGCTGTGCACGGGCAACCTGCTCAGAGCGGTCACGGCGAGCGCCGCCATCCCCGGCTTCTTCATGCCGGTGGATCACGATGGGCTTTCCCTGAGCGACGGGGCCATCTGCTGCCCCCTGCCGGTGCCTTATGCTGAGCATGCCGAAGACGCCGTCATCATGGGCGTGGCCGTTCCCACCGGCCTGCAGCGGAAAACGGAGCCGGAAAACGCCATCGATATCATGCTCCGGGCCCAGGAGGTGAACATGCACTATTTCACCTTCCGGCTCATGGAACGGGCCAATGTAGCTCTGTATCCGGATATCGGGGATGTGCAGTGGCACGAGATGGATCGGATCCGGGAAATGGTCCAGGCGGGCCGGGAAGCGGCCGAGGCGGCCCTTCCGGAGCTCAGGGAGAAGCTGGAGCGACGCAGCGGCTGGTTCCGCCACCGCTAGCAGGCTTCGGAGGGCTCCACTTTTTTGGTGAAGCCCTTCTCCATATGCAGGACATTGCCCTGTTCCTCGCTGGAATAGCCGTACCTGAACCAGTCCATCGCGCTGCGGATAATGAACAGGCCGAGCCCCCCTCCCTTGGGCTCCTCCAAATCGGGGGTCGGGACCCGCTCTGGATCAAAACCGGGGCCGAAGTCGACAACCCGCATGGCCAGCCTGTCCGAATGGAACCATATCATCAGCCTGAGTCTGCCGTCCTCGCCTTCCCTGTAGGCGTGGCGTATCACGTTGGCGCAGGCCTCATAGAGCACAAGCTCCATGCTGTAGGCCAGATCGCCCTCCTCGTCCTGGAGCTTGGGATGCTTGGAAAACAGGGACTTTGCAAAGTGTCCCACCGCAGGGAGATAGAAGAGGCTCGCCGTAACCTCGAGATCGATATCAGCTTTCCGTTCCATGCACAGCCTCCTTCGGCCGCTCCAGAGCCGGGCGATCAATCAGGGCCCGGCCCGGGAAAACGATCGTTGCGCTCCCGACCCTTGTGTCATGTCACGTTTCATCCGCTACGAACCCGGAATACACAGACATTTTTTCACAGGATACAATGAAGGAGCGGATGTTCGCGGGGCAAGACACGAGAGCCGTTTTTCATGAAAAGAAACAAAAAGTGATGATAAAAACTTCTGATTTTCTCGCTTCTTCTTTTTTTTGTATGAAAATATTTCCAATCATTTGAATTATATAGAGATACAGCGCGGGAAGCCGGGGATGTGCGCTGAAGCCGTGTTTCATAAACGTG
>CAYNCR010000051.1:0-13072 GCA_964395575.1 uncultured Desulfohalobiaceae bacterium | reverse complement strand
ATTTTGAAATCCTCATGTATTAATATACACTGCGGTTTCAAAATTTTTTGCTCCTTGTATATGGGCAAGTTTTACGTCCAATCACAGTTTTCGGTCAGGCGCTCCCAATACCGTTTCCTCTCCTTGGAAAAACGAATCTCTCCATCGGTATCACCCCCTTTGGCCTTGGTTTTCCTTGACCAACTCTTTACCCGGCTCCGCCGGGATAGAGCCTTCGCGCCTAGTAGGAGAAGGGCCAGAGGTTGAAATAGTTCTTGATCTGCCACCAGCGGTAGGCCAGTCCGTGGGGCTCCAGATTGAGAAAGGCGCAGATGATCAGGCCGAAGATCGCCGTCTTGAGGAAAGTAAAGCTCATGAGCACGTTGGGCCAGTAATCCGCCAGAGGCAGGACCCCCATCTGCAGGAACTCGCCCACCAGGACCCAGAAGGCGGCCCCGAAGATGGCCCCGTGAATGGAGCCAAATCCTCCGATAAGGATGACTCCCACCAGCTTCAGGGAGAGATACCAGGGGAAGTGCTCCGGGCTCATGGCGCTGGTGTTGCTCACCCAGAAGGCCCCGGCCACCCCGGCCATGGCCCCGGCCACGAAAAAGACCAGCAGCTTGTGGTAGAACACGCTGATCCCCATGGTGGATGCTGCGATATCGTTGTCCCGGATGGCCATCCAGGCCCGGCCCCGCTTGGTCCGCAACAGGTTGGCGGTCACCATGACCATGAGGATCAAAAGCACCGCCATGAGGAGATAGGGCTTGATATCCCCGGTCATGGTCCAGGGACCGATCTGCGCCGCATCAGAGGGGATCTTGATGGACTGGGCCCTGCCCCCGATCTTGCTCACATATTGGGTCAGAATAAGGTCCACGGTGATGAACTGGGCGGCGATGGTGGTCAGGATGAAGTAGAATCCCTTGACCCGAGCGGTGGGGAGGCCGAAGATCACGCACCAGATGCCGGCGATGAGTCCGGCGGCGACAATGGTGAGCGGATAGGCCAGACCCAGGTCCACCAGGACCTGCGGCCAGGGAAAATGCAGCAAGAGCATGGTGGAGGTGTACGCACCCACTGCGATAAAGGCGCCGTGGCCCAGGGTGATCAGCTCCGTGTATCCGATGAGCAGCTGCACCCCCAGGGCGCCCATGGCCGTGTATCCGATCATGGTGCAGACCCCGATCCAGTATCCCGGAAGAAGCAGGGGCACGCCCAGCAGCACAATGCCCAGCAACAGGAGCATCTTGAACTTGATCACCGGCGTCTGCCACCAGCCCTGATCCTTGGCATAGCTCTCGTGATAGTGCCCGCAGGGCAACCAGACTCGGGACATATGCGCCTCCCCCGCAAATATTGCTTTTTCCGAAACAGGGGTCCGCTATCGGATCAGACCCGTTCGATCCGCTCCCATCCCCAGAGGCCGTAGGGTTTGAACATCATAAAGATCACCAGGAAGATGAAGGGGGCAATGGTCTTGATCCCGCCGGGCACGAACTCGGTCACATAGGTGCCGGTCATGTTCTCCAGGATCCCGATGACAATACCGCCGACGATGGCCCCGGGAATGGAGTTCAGTCCCCCGAAGATCACCGCAGGCAGGACTACAAGCCCCAGGTGGGCGATATTGATGTTCAGGCCGTTGATGTTTGCCAGCAGGGCTCCGCCGATCCCCGCGGTAATGAAGGCGATGGACCAGGAGGCGGCATACACGAAGCGAACGCTTACCCCCAGGGACAGGGCCGCGGTCTCGTCGTCCGCGGTGGCCTGCATGGAGAGCCCCCAGCGGGTATATTTAAAAAAGGCCACCAAGGCGATGAGCAGGCCGATGACCACCAGGAAGGACCAGAAAAAGACCGGAGTCATGCTCACCATGCCTACATGGATGGGCTCTTGAGGAAACACCGGCGGATGAAAGCTCTTGGTGGCCGGGCCCCAGATGAACATGGCCGTGCCCCGGAAGAAAAAAGACAGGCCCACGGTGACCATGATCACCGAGAGCAAGGGCTGGCCAATGAGCCGGTCCAGAAAGATCCGTTCGGTGACAATGCCCAGGATTATGCCGATGATGATGGTCAGAAAGACACACACCACAAAGGGAATCCCGGAACTATACAACCACCAGGAGATATAGGCCCCGATCAGGGTCAGCTCTCCCATGGCCAGGTTGAGCACACCGGAGCACTTGTAGATGACCACCCAGCCCAGGGCGACCAGGGCGTAGATACCCCCGACCATAATGCCCGTAACCAGTGTCATGAGGAAGAGTTCCATGCCGCGACTCCTTTAGCAGGGCGTCCAAAATCTTCCAATTGCTGCGTTGCTTCAAAAAATTCAAACTCTCATGTAGGCTTACTACGCTTCGACCTTGAACTTTTTTTGCGCCTTGCACTTGAAATTTTTGAACGCCCTGCCCAATAAGGACTTTTCAAACCTCGGTTAGGCTTCCACCTGCCTGATCAAAAGATCCGTCTTGATGTGCTGCTCCCGCCCGTCCTCGTAGCTGATGTTCAGGTCCAGATGGGCGGTGTCCGTATCTGCATAGATGGCATCCACCAGATCCTTGTACCGCTGTGCCACCACCGGGCGCTTCAGCTTGTTGGTCCGGGTCAGCTCCTCGTCGTCCGCATCGAAGACCTTGAACAGATTGGCGAACTTACGAAGCTTGGCCGGTTCCGGCAGATCCTTGTTCACCTGATCCACCTGCTGCTGGATCAGGTCGTACACCTCGGGCTTCTGGGACAGCTCGCGGTAGCTGGTGTAGTTGATCTTTTTCTCGTCCGCCCATTTACCGGTCACGGAGTAGTCGATGCAGATCACCGCGGCCAAATAATCCTTCTGATCCCCGATAACCCAGGCATCCTGGATGAAGGGGCTGAACTTGAGCCTGGTCTCCAGGTATTGCGGGGCGAAGGGGCGGCCGTCACGAAGTGTGATGACGTCCTTGGAACGGTCGAAGACCACAAGATGGCCGTCCTCGTCGATAAAGCCCCTGTCCCCGGTGTAGAGCCAGCCGTCCTTCTTGGTCTTTTCCGTCTCCTCCTCGTTCTTGTAGTAGCCCAGAAAGACGGAGGGGCTCCGGCAGAGGATTTCCCCGTCCTCGGCAATATCCACTTCCGTTTCCGGAATGGGCTTGCCCACGGTGTCGAACTTGATGTCCCCGTCCTTGTGCACAATGGCGATGCCCGCGATCTCGGTCTGGCCGAAGATCTGCTTCAGATTGACCCCCAGGGCGTGGAAAAAGCGGAAATGGTCCGGCCCCAGGGCGGCGCCTCCGGTATAGCAGCGCCTGAGTCGGGACATGCCCAGATGGTCCTTGAGCTTCTTCTGCAGAGTGATGGAGGCCAAGCCATTGATCAGCTTAAGGTACCAGGGCGGAGACGTCTTCTGGAATTTGTGCTCCGCCATGCGGTATCCGATGCTGGTGCCGAATTCGTAGAACTTGCGCTTGAGCCAGGGGGCATCCATGTACTTGACCTGCACCCTGCGGGTCATACCCTCGTAGAGCCTGGGAGGAGCGAACATCACATGGGGGCCGATCTCCCGGATGTTCTCCATCACCGTGTCCTGCTCCTCGGGAAAATTGATGGCGTATCCGATCTGCAGGCCGCAGGAGATGGACATCATCTGTTCCCCGATCCAGGCGAAGGGGAGGTAGGAGACGAAGTCGTCGCTCTCGTAGCAGGGGTCCACCGCCATGAGGTTCCTGCCCATGGTCAGCATGTTCCAGTGGCTGAGGAGCACGCCCTTGGGCCGTCCGGTCGTGCCGGAAGTGTAGAACTGCAGGCAGACGTGGTCCCCGTGCCCCTGGTTGAGGAGCGCCTCGAAACGGCCGGGATCGTCGCGATCCAGCTCCCGGCCCAGCTCCTGCAGCCTGCGGATGCTCATCAGGTCCTCGCGGGTGTAGTCCCGCATGCCCTTGGGATCGTCCCAGAAGATCATCTCCAGGTCCGGACACTCGTCCTTGATGTCCAGCGCCTTGTCCACTTCCTCCTGGGTTTCGGCGAAGAAGAACTTGGCGTCGGAGTGGTCCACGATGTACTTGACCTCGTCGTGCAGGGATTCCTGAAAGAGCCAGGCGCAGACCCCTCCGCCGCACATGGTGGCGATCTCGGCCCACAGCCCTTCCGGACGGTTGGCGCCCATGAGCGCCACCCGATCCCCGCTCTGCAGACCCATCCGGACCATTCCCAGGCAGATCTGTTTCACGTTCTCGTAGTAGTCTTGCCAGGTGTAGGGCCGCCAGATCCCGTATTCCTTCTCCCGCATGGCGACCTTGTTCTCCCCGTACTCCCGGCATCGCTGCAGAAAGAGCTTGGGGATGGTGAGCTCCTTGACAATCTCGCCGTCAGTGCCTAGCTGCGCCGCTTCAGCCCGCGCCTCACTTTCGTGTGGCATACATGTCCTCCTCGCCCAGATAGGCCCTGATCACCTCGGGATCCTGCTGTACTTCCTCTGGAGAGCCTTCCGCGATCTGCCTGCCGAAGCTCATGACGAAGACCCGGTCGGAGATGTCCATGACCACGCCCATGTCGTGCTCCACCAGGATGCAGGTGACCTGCCAGCGCTCTTCCTGGTTCACGTCCATGATGAACCGGACCATGTCCTCGACCTCCTCCAGGTTGAGGCCCGCCAGCGGCTCGTCCAGAATGAGCAGCTCCGGATTCATAGCCAGAGCGCGGCCGAGCTCCACCCGCTTCTGCTCCCCGTAGGGGAGCATCCCCACGGTCTTGTCCCGGATGTGCTGGATCTCCAGCAGATCGATGATCTCCTCCTCGATGATCCGCCTGGTCTCGATCTCTTCCCTCTTGGCCTTGCCCAGGAAAAAAGAACCGCTTATGACCCCGGACTGGAGATAGATGTGGCGCCCCAGCCGAATGTTGTCCATTACGCTCAGCCCGCGGAAGAGCTCGATCTTCTGGAAGGTCCTGGCGATTCCCAGCCTGCCCCGTTTATGGGGCCTCAAGTGGTTGATCCGGCTGCCCTTGAAATAGACGTCTCCCTGCTGGGGCCTGTAGAGCCCGTTGATACAGTTCATCATCACTGTTTTGCCCGCCCCGTTGGGGCCGATGATGGAATAGATCTCCCCGGAGCGGACCGTGAGATTGATCTCGGACAGGGCAGCCAGGCGTCCGAACCGCATGTGCACGTCTTTGAGCTGAAGAATGGGCGTGGTCTGCGGCGAGCCGTTTGCCTGCAGCATGAAAGCGCTCCCTGAAAAAGGTTCCTGGTCGAAAACCATGTTTAGGTCAGGAAAATATCCTTCTTCTACGGATAACTGGCGGGACGGCTTGTGTCGCCTGTCTCCGAAAAAGAGATCTTCTCCTCGTTTGGTAAACGATGGATTTGCTGGCAGCTGGGAACTACAGCGGGATCGGGAATCCGGAAATCACAAAGCAGGAGGCTCTTTAAACGAGCACTTGAGTTGATCTCGAAGGTGTTCTGAACAACTATTCAGGAAGTCGGTGGAACAACAATCTGTTGAGCCTATTGTAGAAACTAGCGAAGCATGTGTGTGGTGTCAACATATTTTTCCTTCTGGTAAAACCAAAATTGTCGACACCATTTCAAACAAAGATCGGGTCGAGTCTTTTCCGACCCATTCACCGCGATCGCCGTGCTTCTTTCAAGAACCCGACAGTACGAGCCGGAGGAGTTTTTTTCGAGGATGAAACCCTTGCTTAGGGCCTCTTTGCCCATATTCCCGTTCCGGATTGGTCTCCGTATCCGCACCGTGAGCCCCAAAAGAGCATTCGGAATGAACGGCGCAAAGAATCATCCCCTGCTCAGTGTATCCTGACTTCGTCTGTATCGGCTTGAGGCCCACGAAAAAAGGGAGACTCCCTGCTCGAGGAATCTCCCTTATCCGAGCCTTGAAAAAGTCCTTATGCAGCCTCAGACAAGGGCCTCGCGCATGCGGGCGGCCAGCGCTTCCGGCTGGGTCAGGATGAGCTCGTTGCCCATGATCTTCTGGAAGAAGTAGTCGTCGGTGCGGTGGTGGGGCATGACGTTCTGGCGGTTCATCAGCCGCAGCAGGCAGCGGAATTCCTCGTGGCCCCCTCCAGGGGGAGCGCTGAAAAGGGTCATGGTGTACGTGGAATGTCCCATCCGGTGATAGGCCTGCAGGATTGCGGACAGCCCGCGGGCCAGATCGCTCGCCTCCCGCTCCCCCCAGTCCGCGAGGCTCTGGGACCCGGGAAGCACGGCCTGGATCTCGTTCAGCCCCTTGGGGGAAAAGGCGCTCATCCAGCACCACTGTCCTGTGCGTCCGATCCAGCGCTCTCCGGACTCCTCCTCCCGGGAGACGAGGTCCTCCCAGTAGCAGGAGCCGGTTCGCTGCATGTATTCCTCGCTCCTGCCCAGCAGGAGCTCGTGGTGCGTGCTGGGCACGGAGCTGACCAGGACCTGGAAATGGGGATGGACCAGGCTCGCCCCGGCGGGGAAGAGGTGGTTCGCGTTGATCGTGGCGTAGCGCATTTCTGGATCGTATTCCCAGCAGCGCCTGACGAATTCCGTCGCCACCTCCAGGCCATCCCTGAGGAGCTGAGAGGGCATCTCCCCCAGGGTGCGCACGTGCCTGTCTCCCAGACGGACCACCGCGTGATAGGGGCCTATGGGAAAGAGGTTGGGAAACAGGGCCGCCTCCCCGCGTTCCAGGATCCCCTCGGGCAGGAAGTCCGCGGGATAACTGGGGACCTTCATCCGCCAGTCCTCGGGGCACAGAAAACAGGAGGCCGCTGTCTCCTCCGTGGTTCGCCGCAGATAATCCCAGTCCGTTGCCGGAAAGAGGACCTCCGCCTTGTCCTGCAGGGCGCTGCAGAAGACGCTGCGGTGTCCGGTCAGGGGATCCTCCCGGGTCTCCAGGGTATGCTCCACCAGCTCGCCACCCTGAAGGGGGCTGTGAAAGCGAACGGTTTCCGTGGTCCTCTTCAGCTCCATCATCCGCACGGCTCCTTGTCTGGACGATTGCTTCCTTTGCCGGACATTGTGCCGCGCACAGGGTCTATTGCTTCGCCGAGCGCAGCTGCCGGAGTTTCTCCGCCATCTCCCGCAGGTTCTTGTGCTGGTGCCAGCGGCCGCGCTCGAAAACCCCGTAGTCCGCGCCCATCATGGCCGAGGCGAAGCGCACGGAGTTGGCGTAGAAAAGCCACTGCTCCAGCCACATGAGCTCCAGGGGCTCATCCGCAATGCTGCCGCCCTGGCCCGGCCCCTCGGCCAGGCCCTCTGTCCAGGCGGTCTCCACGAGCTTGGTGGCCTCGCGGGTCAGCTGATTGCTCGTGGTAACAGCCCGATCCAGCCTCTCGAAGTGTCCCCGTATCCACTGCTTGCTGTGGCAGGCGGAGCAGACCGCCTGCAGGCGCTCGCGCCGCTTGGTTTGCTCCTTTTCGGTTATGAGATACTTGGACGCCGGCTCACCGCTCAGCTCCGTGGGCAGGGGCAGGCCGGCCTTGTTTTCGATGACCGAGGTATCCGCATCCTTGGGCTGAGGATGGGCGTAGGGCAGCCCGAAGATGCGTTCGGACAGGCGGTCGTTCATCTGATGGGTCCGCTCGGCGATCACCTTGCCATTGGGACCGGTCAGCAAACTCACGTGACAGCTCGCGCACGTGGGCGCGGCGAAGTCCTCCCCGGGGGTCCAGGGGACGCTCTCCAGGTCCCATTCCGATCCCGAGGAGGAAAAGATGTTGCCGTGCTTGCTGACCTGGTAGACCTTGTATGCCGGAACATCCGGACCCTTGTGGCACTTGGAGCAGGTGTGGGGCTGCCTGGCCATCTCAATGGAGTAACGATGCCTGGTATGGCAGGAGGAGCAGGATCCCTTGCTCCCGTCGGGGTTGATCCGCCCCACCGCCTGGTTGGGCCACCCGCTGAACACCGGCAGCTCCTGCGGGCCCAGCTTGGTGGAGCGTTCCTCAGTGCCCTGATACTCCACCCTGGTTCCGTGACAGGCCAGGCAGGAGTCCTGGTTGGACAGGCGGTCCGGGGCCTGTTCCTTCACCACGCCCTTCTCGGCATCCACCTGGGGAACACCGTTCACCGCACTTATGAGCTGCTGATAGAGCGTGTTGTCCATCAGATTGCCGTAGGCCTGGCTCATCTTGTTCCGGGAGAACTGCTTGCGCTCCTTGGGATGGCAGACCGCGCAGTCCTCAGGGGTGACCACCGTGTGCACCTTTTTGCCGTTGTGCGCAAAGGTGTCCGGATGCTGTCCGGGATTTAGGGTATGGCACTCCGCGCAGCCCACAGTCGCGCCTTGAAGATCCTCCGGCACCTTCTCCGCGGACACGCGCCGCTCGAGCTCGTCCTTTTGCAGGGCCTTTGCCGGAGTGACCCGGGCGTGGCGGCTGCTTCGCCAGTCGGAGACGATGCCCGGATGGAGGCTCTCGTGGCACCCCAGACAGTGCTGCGTGGCCTGGCTCGGCTCGGCGGCGAAAGCGGAATTTGGAAGAGAGAGAAAAAAAACGACAAGCGCCAACAGGACAAACGCTGCCGAGCGCAGGTGGGCGGGCAAGATATGGGCCATTGCCAAGCTCCTTGTTGCGGATGGACAAGAATCCGAACCGGTTGGAGCTTAGCACGGCAGCCGAGCGGGGACAATGCCCCGCCGAAGACAGTCGGGACCTTAGGGGCTCAGCCGCTCACCCGTCATCGACATCGGCCATCCGCCTCACTGACCCACCGATTCACTGATACACTGATTTACTGACTCACCGACACACTGACCCACCGACTCACCGACTCCCCGGCAAACGCTCCCGCAGGCTGTCCAGGCCGGAATAGACCACCGGGACCACGATCATGGTCAGGAAAGTCCCCACCAGAAGCCCAGTCCCGGCCACTATGGCCAGGGGGGACAGGCGCTCCAGCCCCACCGCCGTCTCGAAGGCGAGCGGGGAGAGCCCCACCACAGTGGAGAGCATAGTCATGAAGATGGGCCGCAGGCGCAGGGAAACGGAGCGCTCGATGGCGCTGTCCCGGTCATAGCCCTCCTGCCGTGCCTGGAGGATGAAGTCCAGCAGCAGGACACTGTTGTTGATGATGATCCCGGCCAGAAAAATCATCCCCATGTTTCCGGGCATGGACATGGGCTTGTCGAAGATGAGCAGGCCCCACAATGAGCCCGCCACCGCCAGGGGAATGGCCGCCATGATAGTCAAGGGGTGCCGAAAGGAGCGGAACATGGCCAAGAGCAACAGATAGAGCAGGACAATGCCGATCACCAGGGACCGCCGCAGCCTGGTCTTGGTCTGCTTCATGTCCTGCACGGTCCCGGCGTACTCGATGCTGTACCCCCCCGGAATCTCCATGCCCTCCAGGCGTTTCTTGGCCTCCGCGGTCACGTGGGCAATAGTCATCCCGATGTTTTCACCGGTAATATCGATGGTGCGCTGCAAATCCTCCCGGGTGATGGAGGGCTGCTCCCTTCCCGATTTAATCTCAGCCAAACTCCGCAGAGGTACTGGCCCGAAGTCCGAGTTCACGTAGACCTCGGACAGATCCCCTGGGCCCTCCATGTCCGCTTCCGCGTACTGCACCCTGAGGGGGATGTCCAGATACTCCGAAAGGCGCATTCGGCTCGCGGGCACGCCCCGAACCGCTACCTGCAGCTGATCCGAGACCTCCTCCGGCGAAGTCCCGTAAATCCGGGCCAGGGCCGGATCCACGTGCACCACTTCTTCCCGCTCATCGAAGTGCCAGCTCCTGCGAGCGTCCACGAGGCCGGGAGTGCCCTGCAGCCTCTCCAGGGCCCGGTCCGCCAGCCGATCCAGGATCCCCGGATCCGGACCACTGATAATCACGTCCAGCGGGGCCTTGGTCGTGGCCATGGGCGTGGCCCCGAACTCGCTGACCCGGAAGCTCTTGATCCCCGGCACCTGCCGCATCCGCTCGCGCCACTCCTGCTGGATATCCCAGATGGAGGCCTCGCGCTTTGTCCGGTCCACCAGATGCACCGTGAGCAGCGCGGACTGGGCCGTGGATCCGCCGGCACCGAAGCTGATGGCCCCGGGCTCGGAGCCCACAACTGAGGAAATCGTCTTGACCCCGGGCTGTTCGGAGACAATCCCCTCCACCCGGCCCAGCGCCGTCTCCATCCGCTGCAGGGAATCCGTTGCCGGCAGATCGAAGGAAACATTCACGATGCCCGTGTCCATGGGCGGCATGAGCTCGCCCCCGATCAGGGGCGGCACCACCCGTACGCTCACCACGAACAGGGCCGCGGCCAGCAGCAGGGTCACGATCCGCCAGCGAAGGGCCGCCCGCAGCAGGAAGAGATAAAAGCGCCGCACCCACTCCAGGGCCCGGTCCGCATACGCCGCGGCGCGCTCCAGGATGTTTCGGGCCCGCCCGCCCCGGGTGAGGACCTTCGAGGCCACCAGCGGCACCAGGGTCAGGGACACGAGCAGGGAGGCGATAAGCGTGGTGGAGATGGTGAAGCTGAGCCTGCCGATGGTGCGCTGGGCGTAGCCGCCGATGAAGATGATGGGAATGAGCACGGCCACGGTGGTCATGGTCCCGGCGGTGTTGGCCAGGGCGATCTCCCGAGTCCCGCTGCGGGCCGATTCCCCGGGATCCCCGCTTTTGTCCCCGAAATGGCGGTAGATGTTCTCCAGAACCACCACGGAGGAGTCCACTACCAGGCCTGTGGCCACGATCAGGCCGGTAAGGGTGATCATGTTCAGGGTATAGGGGGTGAACCAGAGCACAGCAATAGAGAAGAGAAAGGACAGGGGCAGGCTCACGCCGGCGACCAGGGCCGCCCGGGTGTCCGCCAGGAAGAGGAAGATGACCGCCACCGTGAGCAGGACCGCCTGCGCGATGGAGCGGACCATCCCCTGCATGTTCACGTCGATCAGGGGCTGCTGGTCCTGGGTGATGGAGAAGGCAATATCCGAGTACGCCGCCTCCAGGCGCGGAAGGTGGGATTTGACCCGCTCGATGGTCTCCACCGTGGCCCCGCCCTCCTCGCGGATGATGCCCAGGGCGATGGCCTCCTCGGTGTTGCCGTGGTACAGGGAGCGCGGCTCCTGCTCCGCGAGCTCCACCCGGGCCACATCCTCCACGCGCAACAGGCCGCGACCGGTCCTGCGTAGGGGAAGCTCGCGGATCTCGCTCAGGTCGGCGAACTCGCCTCCCACGCGAACCAGGTACTCGCTGTCCCGGGTGTAGATGTTCCCTGCAGGCGCAGAGATGTTCTGCTGACCGAGCGCGGCGATCACTTCCCCCACACCCATGCCGTGGGCGGCGAGCTCGTCGCGGCTGACCCGCACACGCACCTCGGGCCTGTGTCCGCCGAATACGTCCACGTCCGCCACCCCGTCCAGGCGCAGGAGGCGGTCCTTGATCTGGTTCTCCGCGAGCAGGCGGATGTCCGCCAGATCCTTGACGCTTTTGTCCCCGGGGGAAAGGGCCAGGGTAAGCAGCGGCCTGGAGGTGGATTCGCTCAGGCGGTAGATGCTCGGGGCCTTGGCCCCCTCAGGAAAATCGGCCTGGATGCGGGCGATGGCGTTTTGCACGTCCACGATGGCCTGGCCCGGCTCCTTGCTGTAGGCGAACTCCGCGGTCACCGAGGAGACCTGGTCCCGGCTGGTGCTGCGGATGTTCTCCAGGCCGCTCAGGGTGTTCAGCTCCTTCTCCACGATCTCGGTGATCTTGTCCTGGACGTCCCCGGCGCTCGCCCCGGGCTGCTCGGTGATGACCACCACCTGCGGTGGCGAGGTGTCCGGGAAGAGATCCACAGGCGTGCGCACGAATCCGATCAGGCCCAGGGCCACAACCGCCAGGACCAGGGCCACCACGGTGTAGGGATGCCGCAGGGAGAAATTTGCCGGATTCATCGCACCGCCTCCACCTGCTCTCCGGAGGAAAGACGGGCCCAGCCCAGAAAGGTATTCTCCACCACGCTCACCCCCGGATCGATTCCCGAGACAGCGGTGCGGTCCCCGGAGGCCCCGAGCACCTCCACCGGGCGGGGCTTGAGGCGTCCGTCCCTAACAGCAAAGACATGCTTCTGGCCCTCAGGCGAAGGGATCAGGCTAGATCGGGGCACCAGGGTCGCGTCGTGCAGGATGTCCAGAATTACCGTGAGGGGTACGTACGCCCCGGGGTCGAGGTTCTGCCCGGCACTGTCGGACAGCCGGACCTCGGCCCGCATCATCCGGGCCTTGTTCAGGGAGGGGTGCATCAGGCTGATGGAGGCGCTTCGCTTTTGCCCGCCCGCGCTGAAGGTGCAGTTCTGCCCCTGGTGAACACGGGGCAGGTCCTTCTGGGGAACGTCGAAGGCGAGCTTGAGCCGGTCCGCGGTCTGGACTCGAAGCAGGGTCTGCGAGGGCGAGGCCATATCTCCGGGATCGACCAGGCGCTCGGCCACAACTCCGGAAAACGGGCTCTTCAGGGTGTAGTAGGTAAGCTTGGTCTGGACGGCCTCCTTTTGCTGCTGCAGGGCCTGGATGCGGCTTTGGATCGCGCTGGACTTCTCCCGCGCGCTCTCCAGATTGCCGCGCACCTCGGCCGCCTGTTGGGCGGTCTTCTCCGCCTGCGACTCTGACAGAGAGCCCTTCGCGGCAAGGGTCTTGTCCCGCTCGCGCTCATCCCGCCAGAACCGCCAGGCCTCCTCCAAAGCCCTGATCGTGGCCCGGTTTCCCGCAAGCTCGGCCCGGGCCTCGCCGATGCGGGCTTCTATTTCCCTCAGGCGGTGCCTCGTCTCCTTGGAATCCAGGCGAAGGAGCACATCTCCCTCGCTCACAACATCGCCCTCGTCCACGCGGACCGCTTCCACCTCCGCCTGGACCCGGGGCGCGATGTCCGCCTCGTTTTCGGGCTCCACAACCGCGAGATAGTCCCGGGACAGCCGCAGATCGCCCTTCTCGGCCTCGGTCACTGTCACCGGCCTGGGATCGCCGCCGTATTCCGGGGCGTTGGCCAGCTCCTGCCGCTTGTTCTGGACCAGGAGGAAGGCCCCGATGATGAGGACCACGAGCGCAAGCAAAGGGAGACCGAGGCGCACAAAACGTCGCATGGGTAAGCTCCTTCTTCCGGGCTCAGGAAAAACCCTGTTCCCTGTGCTTGGAGGCGATCGTGTCCGCCA
>CAYNCR010000050.1:0-13075 GCA_964395575.1 uncultured Desulfohalobiaceae bacterium | reverse complement strand
TGCCGCCGGGCTGCATCAGAGCCCCATGCAGCATGCCGATTTCGTGACCTCCACAACGCACAAATCCCTGCGAGGCCCCCGGGGCGGATTTATCCTGAGCGCAAACACAGCATACGGGAAGACCATCAATTCCCAGATTTTTCCCGGCCTCCAGGGTGGTCCTTTGATGCACGCCATCGCGGCCAAGGCTGTTGCCTTCGGGGAAGCACTGCGCCCCGAGTTCGGCAAGTATCAGCAACAGGTCGTGGACAACGCCCAGTCCCTGGCCTCCAGCCTCCTGGATCTTGGATATCAGCTGATTTCCGCGGGGACGGACAATCATCTCCTGCTTCTGGATTTGCGCAATAAGGGAGTAACCGGCAAAGAGGCGGAAGACGCCCTGGACAGAGTGGGTATTACCGTAAACAAGAATTCCGTGCCCCTGGATGAGGAATCGCCATCAGTAACCTCGGGGATCCGTCTGGGCACACCCCTGATGACCACACGAGGCATGCAGGGAGAGCATATGGCCCAGATTGCCCAGTGGATGGACAGGGCGCTGCAATACAGGGACAACGACACGGAGCTCGTTCGCCTTGCGACAGAGGTCAGGGAATTCACCGCCGACTTTCCGCTGTTTCTGTACTCCCCGGATCAACTGGGGGATGTACAAGGGACAGTGATGAACTGACGTCCCCGAGTCCCCCGAACATCACATACCGGGAAGCACACGCGGGGCTTATTGCGGAGAGAGGCTTGGCGATGCTTCCCGATACACGGTGATGCCCTCCAATGAATAGGGCCACGGATAAAAAATTGATATATCAATTATTTCCTGAGTGCCCCATCGCGACAACAGGGCTATCAGCTGCGAACCGGCAAAAGGGTCGAAAGAGACATTGCGAAGAAAAGGACAAATCGACTGAGGGCCTTTCGCAGGTCGCTCACTGCTTTTTCATGCTGAACATGGTTTGGGGTTACTCCCCGAGACACAAGAGACGCACGGATGTTCAGTGAAATATCCTCAGACGAGATAATCTGAATCGCATTACAAGATAAAATCAGTATTTATAAGCTGAAAATTTCAAAGTATAAAAGATAGTAAATAGTATGAATACGATTTATTTTCTTTTATAATTTTCGTAAAAGGTCTATGAATTATGGATATATATAAGCCGCACATCAATATTTCTCAAGAAAGAATAATAAATTCTGTTTTAAAAACAGATTGGAATAGTTTTCAGTCCTGGAACAATAATGTGAAAGAGATAGCCCTTGATATCGCTTATGAGCTTTTTATAGTTTATAGTAATCCATTTGTAGACGATAAAATCGTTTATAACGATGCCTATAAACGGTTAATTGATTTCCAAAATAACCTTTCCCGCGATGATTATCTTTTACTGAATGCTCGTATAGAGGACTTCTGGAACGAATACGAGGAGCTACGAGCTTTACGCGAAAGGATAAGTGCGCGTCTGAAGAAAAGCCTTTCCGAGGAAAGTATTGGGGATTCGCCCCATACCCTCATTCAGAACGCTACAGATGCCACAGGGCTCATCATGGAGGTCCCACTGCTTGTTCTCTTTCCGGAGAACACAAAGCAGGTTCAGGAAATCGTGCTTCTGGCCCGGGAACTGGGTTTCACCATTGTGCCCAGGGGAGGAGGAACCGGTCTTACCGGCGGCGCCGTTCCCGCCCAGCGGAATTCAGTGATCCTGAGCATCTCCAAGCTGAAATCCATCTTTTCCGTGGATGCCGCAAACATGCTGCTCCATGCCCAGGCGGGAGTCATTACCTCGGACGCCATACAAGCGGCCCGCGCGCAGGATCTCTTGTTCACCATCGATCCGGCTTCCAAGATGGCCTCGTCACTGGGGGGGAATATCTCGGAAAATGCCGGAGGGCCCTACGCCTTCGAATACGGCACCACTCTGGACAATATTTACAGCTACAGAATGGTCAGGCCGGATGGAGAGGTGATTGAGGTGCGCCGCAGCAACCATCCCTGGCACAAGATCTATCCCGACCAAGAGGCCACCTTCGAGATATTGAACGAGGACGGCGAGATTGAGGATACAATCCGGTTGCGAGACGACGAGATCCGCACGCAGGGTCTGGGCAAGGATGTGACCAATAAGCGTCTGGGGGGATTGCCTGGAGTCCAGAAGGAAGGCATTGACGGAATAATTACCGAAGCCTCGTTCACGCTGCATAAGAAACTCGATTATTCCCAAACCCTGTGCATGGAGTTTTACGGCAAATCCATGCATAATGCGACACTTGTTATCAAGGATTTGGTTCACTTAAGAAATAGTATTCAGAAACATTCCAATCTCGTAACCATGTCTGCTCTGGAGGAGTTTGGAAGTAAATATGTACGAGCAATAGAATATAAGAAAAAATCCCAAACCTATGAAGGTGAACCGATTTCGGTGCTGCTGATACAACTTGATTCCAATAACAAGAGAATGCTCCATGACACGGTCTGGACTATAGTGGATATAGCGGAACATTACGAGAATGTGGACGTGTTTGTTGCCGATGATGAAGAACAGTCGCACGAATTCTGGGAGGATCGTCATCGTTTGAGTGCTATCTCCAGGAAAACGAGCGGTTTCAAAATCAATGAGGACATCGTCATTCCTCTGGATAAGATCCCGGAGTTCTCGGACTTTCTGGAGTCCATGAATTTGAAGTATTTGGCCATTGCCTATAAGAACGCTCTCCAGAAAATTCGCGATTTGCCGGGAATAGAGACGAATGACGAATTCGTCGAAATGGAGCTGGATATTACTCAAAGGCTTCTTGCCGGGAACATCCTGGACCATGTCAATGCGGAGCAGGATTACGCATTGCAGGCGCACTATTTCTTCCAGGACCTGTTCTATCGCTATCCGGAACAGAAGCACGTGCTTCAAAAAATCGAGGAAGAGCTTTTCAGCACGCGTTTGGAGATCGCCAATCATATGCATGCGGGAGATGGCAACTGTCATGTCAATATCCCCGTGCATGCCAACAACCCGGAAATGCTCCACCAGGCCGAGGAAGCCGTGGATCGAGTGTTCAAGAAGGTGCTCAGTCTGGGTGGGCAGGTATCGGGTGAGCACGGTATCGGCATCACCAAGATCGGCTATCTGTCCGAGGACAAGATCGACGATCTTGCCGAATACCGCAAGCAAGTGGATCCCCATGGGATCATGAATCCGGAGAAATTATGCAGCAAGGAGCTTGTGGTCAATCCGTATACATTTTCCTGGGACAGGCTGATCCAGGATTTCTCCTCTCTGGACCTGCCGCACAAGGAACAGCTTTCGCAGCAGCTCAAGCATATTCAGATATGCACCCGTTGCGGCAAATGTAAGCAGGTTTGCCCCATGTACTATCCACAAAAGGGGCTGCTCTATCATCCGAGGAATAAGAATATCAGCATGGGGGTCATTCTCGATGCGCTTCTTTACACGCAAACCGTCAATGATTCCCGGAAGCCGGATGAGGATCTTCTGAACCAGCTCAAGGAATTGATGGATTTTTGTACCGCCTGCGGCAAATGCAATAGCATTTGTCCGGTGAAAATCGATTCAGCGGATGTTACCATAAATGTCCGTTCCTATCTGGAAAGCGAGACATCTTTCGGCTTGGACTTCAAGTCCAGGATGCTCAATTATCTCGGTCAGGAGCCCGAGCGAATCCAGACCATGGCCAAAATAGCCACGCTGGGACAGAACATTCAAAACAAGACAATCCGTTTCCTGCCCTCTTTTTGGCGGAGGCGTGCCGAAAATCCCATTTTCCAGGCTCCGGGTCCGAAACTGGAGTACGGTCAGCTCCACGAGCTCCTGGATATGTCTTCGGGAAACGTCTTTCTACCGGACGAGGAGAAGTGGGACGGCAGATCCACTGTCATATATTTTCCCGGCTGCGGCTCAGCGCTGTTCTATCCCAGCATCGGATTGTCTTCCATGCATGAGCTGCTGCAGGCCGGCTTTGCGGTGGTGGTTGCCCAGGACCATCAGTGCTGCGGCTACCCTTTGCTTTCTGCGGGATGCTCCGAAACCTTCGCCCAGAACAGACAGAGAAATTCCCGGCAACTGAAGGATCTTCTGGATCAGGCACAGGACAGAGGACTCGAGGTGCAAGGCCTTTTGACTTCCTGTGGAACCTGCAGGGCCGCTCTCGAGAATTACGGGCTCCACAAAGCTGTCAGTCCCGACCTTTCAACGTATGATGTCTTTCAGTTTTTGGCACCATTCTTACAAAAGGATCAGAGGAATGCTATTCGAGATGATGAGAATATTGTATTCCATTCTTCGTGCCATCATGCTTTTCATGGTGTCGATCCAGCGCAATCAGACTCAATTTACACACATGAATTGCAAAGTATATTGAACAAAGACATAGATATATCCAAATATTGTTGCGCTGAAAGTGGGTTGGGTGCATTGACGAATCCGAAAGTTTATAATCGGTTAAGAAAAAGAAAGCAATCCTCACTGAAAAGAACAATTAGTCAGAATACAAAAAGAACGAAAATTCTTGTAAGCTGTCCTTCTTGTAAAATAGGTATATCTCGCTCTTTGAATGCTATGAAAAGTCAAGGTTCTTCTTTGCATACAATGGAATACATATCTCGAAAGTATTATGGAAAGAACTTTAAGAATCTTGTTATCAACGAAATCACAAGCCGGCAGAAATCATTGAATAATGTCCTTGACTCGATGTCAGCAGTTTAGTAAAGGGGGGCATATGCTTAATGATCAGTCTATACATGAAATGGAGTATTCTCTGTCACAAAAAAAATGAGGTTGTATTGATTATGTTTTTCATTTTAAAAAATTCTAACTAATGTATTATGTTACATTGTTATACGTTGAAAATTTTCATATTTCAGTGAATTGGATTTTTTGGAGATTCGAAAACAATAGTCTCGATTTTGATTTTTTTGTATTTATATTTTTCGTGTCGAGGTGGTTATACTTCAAAAGATTTTTATCTATTTATAAATTGGTCCTTGGCAGTAAAGGTAAAAAGGCAACGCTAACAATCCAAAGGAGTTGTTTATGTCTGAGAAGCTGGGCAAGATCGCCGACGGCCTGTTGAGCGGGAATGTTGAGGAAGTCACCAAGTTGACTCAGGAGCTTCTGGATGAGGGTGCCGATCCTGAAGAGGTCCTCCAGAGCGGCCTTTTTGCCGGGATGGAAGTAGTAAGCAAGAAGTTCAAGGACTGCGAGATGTTCATCCCGGAGGTTTTGCGATCTGCCAAGGCCATGCAGGGGGCCATGGAGAAGCTGCGACCCAAGCTCTCCGAAGCCTCGAGCTCCCAGGCCGGAACCGTGGTGACCGCAACTGTGCAGGGCGACCTGCACGACATCGGCAAGAACCTGGCCGGCATGATGATGGAGGGTTCCGGCTTCCAAGTCATCGATATGGGTATCGATCAGAAAACGGAGGACATCGTGAACGCCGTCAAGGAGCACAAACCGCAGATTCTGGGCCTTTCCGCCCTGTTGACGACAACCATGCCCAAGATGGGCGAGGTTATTAATGCCCTGAAGGAAGCCGGAATCCGGGATCAGGTCAAGGTCATGATCGGCGGAGCTCCTGTGACAGACGACTTTGCCGATGAAATCGGTGCGGACGCCTATGCCCCCAATGCGTCCATCGGGACGGAGAAGGCCCTGGAGCTGATCAAGCGCTGAAACGGCTTCTCCCCTTACTCTATTTCCGAAAACGTTTGAAGCAGGAGTTCCTCTATGCCCAAGATCAATCAGACGATCCAAGAAACGCCCTATTTTCGGGTGTTGTCCGAAGATCAGATCGAGCGGATATACTCCGCCGCCCTGGATGTCATTCAAAGAACCGGGTCCCGTTTTTACCACGAGGAGGCCCTGGAGCTGTTTCGAAATAGCGATGCCGTAGTCACGGACGAGAATCTGGTTCGCGTTCCCCTGTCGCTGGTTGAGCGAGCCATCAAAACCCATCCCCGGAAGATCAATCTGACCGGGCGTACGGGTGAGAATCGGATCTCGCTGGACAAGGACACCGTCAACTTCGGAACCGGATCCGACCTGCCCTTTACCTACGACAGGGAAACCGGTGAGCGAAGGCGGACCACATACAGGGACGTCTACGATGCCGGGCGCATCGTGAACTATCTGCCCAATCTGGACTTCTTCATGTCCCACGGCATCGTCCAGGACTGCCCCAATACACAGACCTATGACCGACACCAGTGTCTGGCCATGCTCGAGGGGTGCACCAAGCCCATGGTCCTGACCAGCGTGGACGGCGAAGGACTAGAGGACCTGTGGCGCATGTGCAATTTGTTCCGCGGGGATGAAAAGGAATACCGGCTCAATCCCATGTTCATTACTTATATTGAGCCCATTTCCCCGCTCATGAACGACCGCAGCGCGGTGGAAAAGCTCCTGTTCAGCGCGGAGAAGGGTATTCCCTGCATGTACACGCCCTGCCCCAGCGCCGGGGCCACCGCCCCGGCTAGCCTGGCTGGCATGATCGTCCAGTCCCTGGCCGAGACCCTGATGGCCTCGGTGCTCACCTATCTCAAGAATCCGGGCATGCCCCTGGTCATGGGCGGCGTGACCACGGTGCTGGACATGCTGACCACAACCTATTCCTACGGCTCTCCCGAGCTCTCCCTCGCCTCCGCGGCGAATACCGATGTCTCCAAGTGGCTCGGGTTGCCCATGTTCTCCACAGGGGGTTGTACCGACTCCAAGACGCTGGATGAGCAGGCCGCGATCGAATCCGCCACCAGCCTCTACTATGCCTTCCTGTCCGGAGCGAACCTGGTCCACGACGTGGGATACCTGGACAGCGGCGTGAACGCCTCCCTGGAAAGCCTGGTCATGAACAACGAAATCATCGGCATGGTCAAGCAGATCGGCAAGGGCATCAATACCGAGGATGAATACCTGGCTCTGGAGCTCATCGACGAGATCGGACCCGGTGGGGAGTTCCTCACCTCGGAGCACACCCTGAACCATTACAAGGAATGGTTCCAGCCGAAGCTGCAGGACCGCTCGGATTACGCGACATGGGTTCGCGAGGGCCAGTATACCATGGCCGACCGCATCCAGTCCGAAACGGACCGGATCCTGAAGGAGCACGAGCCGGCTCCTATCGACGAGAAGCGGCACCAGGAGCTCAAGAAAATCGTCCAGGATGCGGATGAACGACACGCTAAATAGGCTTATCCGGCCGGACTGTGAAGGAGAGCAACCGGCCTTGGGGAAATACGCCAAGGAGGATTTACATGGGTAGTGTTCGAACCAATTATGCAATCAATCGGAGTCCTCGCTTCTCCTTTCTCTCAGAGGACCAAAAGGAAACCATATTCCACGGAATGCTCAAGGTGCTCCAGGACACAGGGGCTGACGTCCACCACGAAGGCGCTCGAGAGATCTTCAAGAAACACGGGTGCAAGGTGGACGGCGTCCGGGTCTATATACCTCCCAAGCTGGTGCGCCAGGCCCTGCAAAGCCTCCCCCTGATGACCACCATCTACGACTGGGAGGGCAATTCGCGCATCTACGTGGAGGAGAACCGGAGCTACTTCGGTCCCGGGCCTACCCTGGTCTACTACCGGGATCCGTACACCCTGGAGCGCAGGGAATGCCTTCGCGAGGACGCCACGACAACGGCCAAGGTCTGCGATGCCCTGGACAATATCGGATTCGTGGAGGGCCTGATTTCCATCAGCGACGTCCCGCGCGGCACCGAGGACGTGTACGAGTTCGCGGACATGATCCAGAACACGACAACGCCCATCATGGCCTGGGCCTTCCATCGCGGCGGAGCGAAGGACCTGCACCGCATCGGGTGCATCATGGCCGGGGGTGAGGAGGCCTTCAAGAAAAAGCCCAACTACATCCTGTACAGCGAGCCCATTTCTCCCCTGGTCAGCGACTTCCACGCCATTGACAAGCTGATGTACTGCGCGGAGCACGGCATTCCCCAGGACTACAGCCCCTGCGCCATCGGCGGGGCCACGGTTCCGGCCACCCATTCCGGACAGATCGTGGTCGCTCTGTCCGAGTCCATGGTGGGGGTGGTCCTGTCCCAGCTCATCAATCCGGGGACCTGCGTTATCCTGGGCGGCGTGCAGTCTCCGCTGGACATGCAGCGCGCCATCTACTCCTACGGCGCCCCAGAGCTGAATGTGCTCTGCGGGGGCCTCACCGAAATGGCCCGCTACTGCGGTCTCCCCATGTTCGGCACTTCCGGGTGCACGGACACCAAGACCATGGAGATCCAGTCCGGGATCGAGGCGGCCCTGTCCATCCATTCCTCCATGCTCACCGGGGCCAACTTCGTCCACGACAACGGGTACACCGAGTCCGGCAAGACCGGGGACATCTTCCAGACGGTCATGGACGACGAGATTATCGGCATGGCTCGCGTGATCGAGAATGGCCTGGACGTCAGCGAGGAGAGCCTGGCCCTGAATGAGATCAACAATGTCGGCTCCGGCGGCCACTACCTCTACGAGGACCACACCATGAAGTGGTTCCGCAAGCACTGGCGCCCCAGCCTTATGGACCGCCAGAGCTACGAGGACTGGGACAAAACGGGCCGCAAGACCATGAAGGAACGGATCATCAACAAGACCCGGGATATCCTGGAAAACTACGAAGGGCCCATCAACAAGGTCCCGGAGCATGTGAAGAAGGATATCCAGAAAGTGGTCGACGGGGCTGTTGAACGAGTGGAACGAGAGGGCCTGTAAGGCCCCTCCTGCCTCTTCCTGCGGGCCGCTGCGGATCCGGCTGCGGCGGCCCAGCGGGAAGGCGTGAGGGAGACCCGGCAATCTCCGGCACTCCCCCTCCTTGCCATCGCATACCGCTATCCACTCTTTTTCGAGCGAAAGCACCAATCACCGGAAATGACCTGGCCCGCCCGGGGAGCCCGGATCGGGTTCGCTCACGGGCCGATCGCATACATCAAGGACTATGTCTCGAGCAGAAAGCATCAAATCAGCGAAAGCGGGAATCGATTTCGGCAGTGACACCGAGGGCGGCGACTACGTGCTCGGCATCGACACCGGTGGGACCTACACCGACGGGGTGCTCCTGGACTATCGCTCCAGGCAGGTGCTGGCCTCGGCCAAGACCCTGACCACTTACGAGGACTTGACCAAAGGGATCAGCACGGTTCTGCGGGATCTTTGCATCGAGGCCCCCGCGCGGGTGAAGCTGGCGGGCATATCCAGCACCCTGGCCACCAACTCCATCGCCCAGGGCAGGATCAAGGCCGTGGGCCTTCTTCTGTTGGGATACGATCAGGATCTGCTGGCCAGCTACGGTCTGGAATCCAAGTTTGCAACCAGGAATTTCGCCTACTTCCAGGGTGGCCACAACGCACAGGGCGAGGAACAGGCCCCTCCGGACCTGGAGGGCATACGCCAGTGGGTCCGGGACAACAAGGACCATCTGGAAGCGCTGGCCATATCCAGCTATTTCAGTCCGCTGAATCCGGACCATGAGGAACGCGTTCTGCGCGTCCTCCAGGAGGAGACCGATATCCCCGTGGTCCTGGGACACCAGCTCTCCACACAGCTGGATTCGGTCAAGCGGGCGGCGACGGCCTCCCTGAACGCCTCGCTGGTCGCCGTGATGCAGGAGTTCATTCAGGCGGTCAAGAGCTCCATGAAGGAGCTCGGATTCAACGCCCCCTTGATGATCGTCAAGGGGGACGGATCCCTCATGCCCTATACCGAGGCAGTGAAAAAGCCTGTGGAGACAGTCCTGTCCGGCCCATCAGCCAGCACCATCGGCGGCAGATTCCTTTCCTCCTGCAGCAGCGCCCTGGTTGTCGACGTGGGGGGCACCACGACGGACATGGCTCTCATCGAGGACGGGGCTATCGCCGTGAGCGATCAGGGCGCCCGTGTCGGGGCTATCGAAACAGCGGTCAAGGCGGCGCGCATCCGGACCGTGTGCATCGGCTGCGACAGCAGGATACGGATCTCCTCGGCGGAGGAGTTTCAGGTCGGGCCGGAGCGGGTTGTTCCCATTTCTCGATTGGCGCTCAAACACCCCGAGGTGGGAGAGGAGATTGTCGCCACGGCACAGAGGCGCCGGAGCGGAGAGAGCCAGGCCAGAATGGAATACCTCTATCTGGCCCGGGACATCGAGTCGGCAATGCAGGAAATCGAGGACGAGCCCAAGAAAAAGGCCCTTGTGAAGCTTCTGGGCCAGGGGCCCTGCAATCTGCACACCGTCCTGCGCAGGCTCGAGGTCAATCATTCGGTCCAGCTCCCAATCCAGGAACTAGTGGACAGGGGGCTCATCGGGTACTCCGCTCTCACGCCGACGGATCTGCTCCACTTCAAGGGCGAGCTGGATATCGGCGACGAGCGCGCAGCATCACAGGCCCTGAAGTTTGTGAGCGGCGTCCACGGGGCACGGGCCAAGGATCTTGCGGACCGTATCCTGGGTCACATCGTGGATCAAATGAGCCGGGAGGCGGCCATCTTTCTGGCCAGGCAGAGCGTGCCCGAGCTGCCCGAGGAAGTGGACGGCCAGTGGGGCGAATGGCTTGTGAGCCAGGGACTTAACCCCGAGAATCCACACCTCGCCGTGAGCATCGGCAGCAGGTATCCGCTTATCGGAATCGGTGCCCCTGCTGAGATATTCGTGAGCAGGATGGCGGATAAATTTCACGCTCGCTTCGAGCTTCCGCCGCATCCCCATGTGGCCAATGCCGTCGGGGCCGTGGCCGGATCGGTGGTCGTGGACAAGGAGGCCCTCGTCTTCGTGCAGGAAAGCGAGGAGGGACGGGCCTATATGGTCCAGTTCGAGGCAGAGACCACTTCCTTTATGGAGCTGGATGAGGCCAGGCGCTACGCCCGGAGAGCGGTCAGCCGCGCCGCCCGCGAGGCGGCCGAGGACGCCGGTGCGGAGGACCCCCAGCTGCGCACTGAGGAGAAGGTGGAGGGGGCCCTGCAGCGCATTCAGGCCAGGGCTGTGGGCAATCCCAGGCTTTCCGAGGTATTCGGCTGATATCATTTTAAAGCTTCGACGCGGCGGGCCGCAGACTCTGAGCTTTTGCCGGGAGCTTTCTGCGGAAAAGGATTGAAGGCGCACTGAATGGAACAGCAGTACATTCTCTCAGCTGTCGGGAGCAATCGCACTGGAGTCGTTGCGGAGGTCAGCGAGGCCGTTTTCACCGCGGGGGGCAACATCGAGAATTCCTTCATGACCCTGTTGGGCGAGCACTTTAGCCTCATGCTCCAGGTGGGCCTCCTGGCTGAAGATGCGTCCCGGAAGCTGCAGGACCAGTGCGAAGTCCTGCGCAGGGACAAGGACCTCGCAGTTCACCTTTTTCCCGTGCAGGGCGAGGGCATCGGACGCGGCGGAAAGACGAGCGTTCTTCCCCAATACGACATCCGTGTCCAGGGTGAGGACAGGCCGGGGATTGTCTATCGCCTGTCTGGTCTCCTGGCCTCCATGGAGATCAACATCCTGCAGATGAGCACCAGGGTGGAGGAATCCTTCTCGGATCGCACGCCTCAGCTCAGCATGCGCATCCAGGTCGAGATTCCGGATGAGGTGGACGATCGGTCCCTGCGCCGCGATCTCAAGGACTTGGCGGAGGAGTTGGGAAATACCATCACGCTCACATCGCGACGTGACTGAGCCGTATTCCTGGAGCGCTGCGGTAAAGACTGCTCGCAACTCGAATCCAGGGAAGCTGGAGTGTTGAAAATCAGAGAGCGGGGAGTGTATAAGGGAAAATGCGAGGAATCCTGAATGGTAATGATTTTCAACGTCCTTTTTTCGGCTGAACGGGTAGACGTACCAGGGCGATGGATTGCAGTATATTCAATGGACCTGTCGTAATCCGGGCAGGGAAAGCATCCAGAGGAGGTTCGTATGGAGGTTGTGGGAGAGCTCATCAACGCGAGCAGAAAGAAAATCGGTGAGGCGATCAAGGCGGAAGATGCGAACTTCATCCAGGAAACAGCCAAACAGCAGTATGATAGCGGAGCGGACTACATCGATGTCAATGCCGGCACCTTTGTGGGCAAGGAAAAGGAGTACATGAAGTGGCTCATCCAGACCGTGCAACAGGTCGTCGACGCCCCCTGCTGTATTGACAGCCCGGATCCCGATGTTGTGGAAACCGCTCTCGAGCTGCACCAGGGCGTTCCCATGATCAATTCCATCTCCCTGGAGGCGGATCGCTACGAGGCATTGATGCCCATTGTGACCGGCAGGGACTGCAAGGTGGTCGCCCTGTGCATGAGCGATCAAGGCATGCCCGAATCCGCGGAGGATCGCTTCGCAATTGCGGAAAAGCTGGTCAACTCCCTGGTCCAGAAAGGGGCCAAGAAGGAGAATATCTATGTGGATCCCCTTGTACAGCCCGTTTCCACCAACGATCGCTACGGGGTGGAATTCCTCAACGCCATCGAACGGATCATGACCGAGCTGGACGGGGTGCATACCGTCTGCGGCCTCTCCAATATTTCCTATGGCCTGCCCAAGCGGGAGCTGTTGAACCAGAACTTTGCGGTCATGGGGGTCCTCAAGGGGCTGGACTGTGCCATCATCAACCCTCTGGACAGAAAGCTGATGGCCAATATCAAGGCCGCGGAAGTCCTGGCCGGTCGGGACACTTTCTGCATGAACTTTCTTGACGCCTACCGATCGGGCACACTGGACTAGTGATTTGTCCTAGCTGAATTGTCGGTTTTTATGTGTGCTTCTGCATAGTTATGCATGTATTGCGTTTTAACAACAGCTTGAGCATGGCAAGTCACTAGTACGCTTTTTTTTTGGAAAAGAAGAAGCGAGATAATCAAAAAATTCTAGCACCACTTTTTTGTTTCTTTTTTGTATGAAAATGTGTACAACCTGTTGAATTGTTACGTTCAATTGTCGAGCGCGGGGAGACGGGGATGTGCGCTGAAGCCGTGTTTCATAAACGTGCGAGCCCTTGTAGCTCGCGATATGGGGATCTTGCCGGCAGCGACAGTAAGGTTCGCGATGCCACAGGTTTGTGGAGAACAACCGGTGTCTCGCGGGCATGAGTCGCTCAGCGTGAGCCCTTCCCTGCACTGGACACCGAG
>CAYNCR010000049.1:0-13156 GCA_964395575.1 uncultured Desulfohalobiaceae bacterium | reverse complement strand
GAGGCTATGAGCGATCCGCAATGCAAGCCTTCGTTGAAAAAAGTCCTCAGAAAGAAATGGTATATGAAAGGTGACTGTGTATATGTATGACACAGGGATGGTTCTAACTTCGGAACCCATGGGGCTTTCAACTGTTTCCTTCAAACCTGGAACGGTGAAAGCTGAACGGTAAACCCAGAACCCAGAACGGTGAACGGGGAACGCACAACGAGGAACCCCTTAACCAAATCTCTGGCGCGAGAGGAACAACTGTGTTAGCCTCTGTGCTGCCCTATTCTCAATTTCGAGTCCATGTGCAACCAGGCCGCAACTCGGCGCCCTGTCGGACAAGCTCGAGCGACCGGACCAATATACCATGAGCACAAATGCCGATTCCTCTCTGGCCAGTATCAGGAATGTGGGCACCATCGCCCACATCGACGCGGGCAAGACCACCTGGACGGAACGGGCCCTGTACGAAACGGAGCGGATTCACCGTATCGGGGAGGTGCACGAGGGAACGGCGACCATGGACTACATGCCCGAGGAGCAGGAGCGGGGCATCACCATCACTTCGGCATGCACCTCCTGCACATGGCGGGACAGGCGGATCAACATCATCGATACGCCGGGCCACGTGGACTTCACCATCGAGGTGGAGCGCTCTCTCAGGGTGCTGGACGGGGCCGTGGGCGTGTTCTGTGCGGTGAACGGCGTCGAGCCGCAGAGCGAGACCGTGTGGCGCCAGTCCGAGCAGTACCATGTCCCCAAGCTCGCCTTTGTGAACAAGATGGATCGCCCCGGAGCGGACTTCGAGGCGGTGCTCCGCGATCTCCGGGCCAAGCTCGGGGCTAGACCCCTGCCCCTGCAGATTCCGGAGGGAGAGGGGGAGGAGTTCGCCGGGATCGTTGATCTGCTCCACCTCAGGTTCCTGCGCTATGTGCCCGGCTTGAGCCGGGGAGAGTGCGTGGAGGAGACCGATCTTTCCCCCGAGCAGCAGGAGCGGGCCCGGCGATGGCGCGAGGAACTGGTGGAGACGCTCGCGGAGCGGGACGAGGCCTTGCTGGAGCGCTATCTGGCCGAGGAGCCGATTTCCGGGGAGGAGCTCATGCGCTCCCTTCGCGAGCGAACCCTGGGCCTGGAGGGAGTTCCCGTTCTGCTTGGCTCCGCGCTGAAGAACGTAGGTGTTCGGCCCGTCCTGGACGCCATCTGCGACTATCTGCCCTCCCCCCTGGAGGTTCCCCGGATCCAGGGCCTGGATCCCGCAAGCGGTCAGGCCGTCTCCTTCCCCGTTTCCACGGATTCTCCGCTATCTGCCCTCGTGTTCAAGGTGACCCTGGAGGGTGGGCGTCTCCTGGCCCTGATGCGGATCTACTCCGGCCATATCAGCGCCGGGGACAGGGTCTCCAATGCGGGCAAGGAGGTCACCCACCGCGTTTCCAGGCTCTTTTCCCTCCACGCCGGACGCAAGGAACGCCTGGACCGCGCCGGGGCGGGGGAGATCGTGGCCGCCGCGGGCCTGAAAGGGGCCGGGACCGGGGACACCCTCTGCAGCGAGGACCAGCCTATCCTTCTGGAGCGGATCGGGCAGTACAGGCCGGTCATCTCCCTGGCCCTGGAGCCGCGCAACGCGCCGGAGGAGGAAAAGCTCCTCCAGGCCCTGGACAAGCTGGTCCTGGAGGACCCCACCCTGTTCATGGAACGGGACCGGGACACGGAACAGATCATCCTTTCCGGAATGGGCGAGCTCCACCTGGAGGTCGTCCTGGAGCGGTTGAGCCGGGAATTCGGGGTGGATTACCGGGCGGGCAGGCCCCAGGTTGTCTGCCGGGAGACGGTGCTGAAAAAGGCGACTGCGGAGGAAACCTTCTCCAGGGAGCTCGGCGGGGTGCCGCACCACGGTCACGTTGTCGTCGAGGTGGAGCCCGTGGGGCGGGAGCGGGAGAACGAGGTCCGTTTTGGCATGAGCACCGAGGGATGGCACGTGGAGTGGCTGGAGGAGGTGGAGCAGGCTTTGCGCGACGGACTGCAGAGCGGTGTGCTCCAGGGAGCTCCCGTGCAGGGGGTCATGGTCCGGGTCCTGGACATGGGACAGCCCAGAGAGGACTCCAGCGGGGCGGGCTATCACATGGCCGCCGCCGGCGCTCTGAAAAAGGGGCTGCAGGCGGCCCATCCGGTGCTCATGGAGCCCATCATGAACCTGGAGCTCTTCGTGCCCGAGGATTTCGTGGGGGATGTGGTCACTCTGCTTGGGGCCAAGGGCGCCAAGGTCGAGAGCATGCAGGAGTCCGCCGAGGGGAAGGCGATTCAGTCCCTGGCCCCCCTGAGCAAGATGTTCGGCTTTTCCACGGAGCTGCGATCCGCAACCCAGGGACGGGCCACCTTTTCCATGCGCTTCGATCGTTTTGACGTGCTGGATTGATAAGGCGGCTCTCTCGCTGTGGGTGTTCGAGTTTGCGTCGGGTTCCTTGCGATGGAGCCCTTTTGCCACGGGCGGAACCGAATAGGACGCATTCGCTTTTTCAATTCGGCTGAAGGATGAGGAAGATATATGCGAACACAGGATTTCAACAGATTGGTGGTCGTATCCAATCGCTTGCCTGTTGTGTTGAAACCGAGCGGGGACAGCTGGGAAATCAATCCCGGTTCCGGAGGGCTCGTGACCGCGCTTGCCCCTGTTCTGGGCCAGATGGGGGGCCTGTGGATCGGCTGGCCCGGAACGACGGCGGACGAGACCATGAACGAGCCCATGAGGGAGTTCGCCCGCGAGCAGGGCTATTCCCTGCACCCCGTGCCCTTGAGCCACGAGGACATCCAGGGCTATTACTACGGCTTTTCCAATGAGGTGCTCTGGCCCCTGCTGCACGGCTTCCACTCCAGATGCACCTTCGAGCAGCCCTGGTACTGGGAGAAGTATCAGGAGGTCAACCGCATCTTCGCCAGGGAGATCCTGGAGGCCACATCCGAGGACGACTATATCTGGGTCCACGACTATCACCTCATGGGGGTGGCGGCGGAGCTGAAAGGCATGCGGGCAAGCAGGCGCTGCGGTTTCTTCCTCCACATCCCCTTCCCCAGTCCGGAGATCTTTTTGAAGATGCCCTGGCGGCGCCAGGTCCTCGCCGGGATGCTGGACTTCGAGCTTGTCGGGTTCCAGACCCAGGCGGACTGCATCAATTTCCTGCACTGCCTGCGGGCCCTCTGTCCCTGGGTGGATCACGAGGAATCCGGGAACCTCCTGCGCATTCGCTGCGAGGATCGCAGTGTGAACGCCGGGTGCTTCCCCATCAGCATCGACTTCGACCAGTTCGAGGGGCTGGCCCGGTCCAAGGAGGTGGAGCACCGGACCGCCAAGCTGAACCTCTTTCATCCGGACCAGCAGCTTATTCTGGGCGTGGACAGGCTGGACTACACCAAGGGGATCCCGCAGCGTCTCATGGCCCTGGACAAGGCCCTGACCCTCTATCCCGAGCTGCGCGGCCGGATTTCCCTGCTGCAGCTCCTCGTGCCCAGCCGCGAGGAAGTGGCCGAATACCAGGCCCTCAAGGAAAGGATCGAGCGAATGGTGGGCGAAATCAACGGCCGCTACACCCAGCCGGGATGGATTCCCATCCACTATCTCTACCGCAGCCTGGATCGGCAGGAGCTGGTCTCCTTCTACCAGGCCTCCGGCATGGCCCTGATCACCCCACTCTGGGACGGCATGAACCTGGTGGCCAAGGAATACTGCGCCTGCAATCACCGCGAGGACGGAGCGCTCGTCCTGAGCGAGTTCGCCGGGGCCGCCTCCCAGCTCTACGAAGACGCCATCCTGGTCAACCCCTATGACGTCAATGGCGTCGCCGAGGCCATCCGGCGCGGGTTCTATATGCACGCCTCCGAGCGCCAGGCGCGCATGTCCCGCCTGCGCTCCACCATCCGCACCTACGACATCCATTTCTGGCTGGAGTCCTTCCTCAAGGCGGCTTTCGAGGGGAAGGCCCTGGAGTTTCCCAGGGACGGTCTCCGAAGCTATCTGCCCAAGATCGGCTGAGGTGCGGGATGGATTTGCCGAGCAAGCGGAGCCTGGGACAGAATTTCCTCGTGGACGCCAACGTCGCCGCGAAGATCGTGGACTCGCTCCAGACGGAACCCGGGGACAGAGTTCTGGAGATCGGCCCCGGCAACGGGGCTCTCACGGGTTTGCTGCAGCAGCGGGCCCGCAAGGTGCTGGCGCTGGAGAAGGATCGTACCCTTGCCGGAGCAATCAAGCGGCGCTGGCCGGAGCTGGGAGTGATCAACGCGGATGCCCTTGAATTCGACTGGGAGCGGCTCGAAGGCCGCGTAGAAAAGGTTGTGGGAAACCTGCCCTACAACGTGGCCTCTCCGATCATGTGGGAGCTTGCCCGGCACGGACATGGCCTGAAAAGGCTGGTTTTTACCGTGCAGAAGGAGGTGGCCCAGCGCGTGGCATCGGCCCCGGGCAGCAAGGCCTACGGGGGGCTCAGCGTGTGGATGCAGACCTTCCTCAGGGTGCGCTACGGCTTCGATGTGAGCAAAAACGTGTTTCAGCCAAGACCCGATGTGACGTCCGCGGTCCTCATCCTCGAGCCGCGCCCGGCTTCCGAAAGGCCGCTCTATCCGGACAGCCTGTCCAGGCTGATCAAGCTCTGCTTCCAGAAACGGCGCAAACAGCTCGGGCGCATCCTCAAGGAACACTGGAGCGAGTCAGTGGAGCAGTGGCTTGGGAACCAGGATCTGGACCGGAGAAACCGGCCGGAGGATCTGTCTCCGCCCCAATTCGAGGCCTTGAGTCGTGTTTTGAAGGGGTGACCACCGTTCCCCGTTCACCGTTCCCCGTTCAGCGTTTCGAAGAGATAAGAGAAGAAGAGAAAGGGTTTGTTCAAACTAGCAATGAGCGATGAGGCAATGTGACAATGACTCACTGAGGCTGTGGGTCAGTTGCTAGGTGTCGGACCTCCGACACACCGACTCACTGACAAACTGACCCCACTGACCCACTGATTCACTGATTCACCGACGCACTGACACACTGATTCACTGACTCACCCGTCTTGCGCCCAGGAAGGCTTTCTGGCACAACTGCGGGGAGCAGCGTTGAATCCCTGGCACGAAGGGGTTTGTTTCCGGAGTCCCGTTCTACAGATGCAGCTTCTTTGGAACAAAACCCTCTATGGGAGAGGATTTGCTTGACAGACGGGAAATTTTAGGTTTAGTCCTGACCCAATATGCGCGTCTGTGAACCGGGAGGCCCTGAAATGAGGGCTTGCCCGCGAGTGAAGAAGGGCGGGTCACGTCGCCGGCACAAAGCTCCTTCACTGCCGTTTGAGCGAAGGCGCTCCATGCATTCCGCGATGATCCGAGAGAAGGCGCCTTTCTTGATCGGATAAGGGACTCGGGCAAACCGAAGAGGCGCGCTCCGGCAACACGGTATTTGCCGTGTGCGGATCGAAGAAGGTCGCGAAGAAGTGCGAGCGAGGGCCTTTCTGGAAATCCTTCCTCCCGGAGCCGTGGTGAGAACGTCATATCCGGCGGCAATTCGGGAGAGGAGATATACGCTCCACTGCTCCCCCTGTTCCGGGGCCGGCAAGAGTGTTCGTTTCCGGGGATGAAATCAATTCAAAACAGGAGGAAGATCTCAATGACAAAAGCAGACCTGATTGCCAAGATTGCGGAGAAGACCGGACTGAGCAAGGCGGAATCGGAGAGGGCGCTGAACTCCTGCCTGGCCTCCATTGAGGACATCCTGGTCCAGGACGGCAAGCTCACGCTGACCGGTTTCGGCACTTTCGCCGTTGAGGAGCGTAAATCCAGGAAGGGCCGCAATCCCCAGACCGGACAGGAAATCACCATTCCTTCCAGCAAGGTGGTCAAGTTCCGCCCCGGGAAGCTGCTCAAGGAAGCGGTCAAATAGCAGGAGAGAATTCCCATGCTCCATGGAGAAACCATCCACAGCATGCTTCCCCACGACCTTCCGTTGTGGCGACCGGATCACGCGGTCTTTTTCGGTGTGCTGTACATTGTTCTGTTGACCCTTGCTAGCGGAGTGGGGTTCGCTGTCCTGCGCTCCCTGTATCAGACGGTGAGCGAGAAGATGAAGCGTTAGCAGCCTGATGAAAAGTTCCTTATAGGGCAGGCCATTGAAAAATTTCAAGGGCCAAGCGTGAGAAGAGCTCAAGGTCGTCGTTTACCCCGCTTGCCCCGTAGCTCAGCCATGTGATGCTACCGGGTTGAAACCTTCTTGTGTTTCACTGGGGCGTCGATAGCCTCCATGCGAGCTTGAATCCCGCACCTATTTGTGAAGCCAAGTCATCAGGCGCTCGTTTGTCAACGCAAATAGGTGCGGGACAACGCAGCAATTGGAAGATTGGGGCGGCCTGTTCGGCTGCACCTTTTCCAGGTGCTCCCCGAAGTCGTCCCAGCGGATGTGATCATTGGGCTCCGTCCAGGGAAAGACGGCTTTCTGCGGGTGCCGCCCCTTTTGAAGGAGGGGTTTGATTTTTCCACGATTCCCGCTCCTACGGGGGAGACACCGAGTGGAAAAAAAGAAAGCGGACCCTGATCCCGTGTGGAACACAGGAGACGGGCCTTTGCACAACGGCTCTTGAATCGGGCGTTCGGCCTCAGTGAAAAGGTGACGGGGAGCCGGGCACGATGAGCCTGGGACAGGTCGAATCAGTGTTTGACGTGTCCAATTGGGCATGGTACCAATTTTCGATTGAGGGAAAGATTTGAAGGAAGGAGGTGAGGTGAGTGCCTGGTGTGATTCTCGACGATAACGATCACTTCGAGGCCGCCCTGCGCAAGTTCAAGAAGCAGTGCGAAAAGGCGGGTATTCTGTCCGAGCAGAAGAAGCGGCAGCATTACGAAAAGCCGAGCGTGCAGCGGAAGAAGAAAGAGGCGGCCGCCCGTAAAAGGCTTATGAAAAAATTGCGCAAGTCGGGCCATCTCTAGGTCTGTTCCGGCTCGATCAAGCAAGCACGACGAATTGGAAGAGTAAGCTCGCTCCCTGTTGGGAGCGAGCTCTCTTCATTGTTCCCGCAGCCGGGGATACTCCCGTATTCCACGATTTTCATCGCTGGCGAAGCATCCTCATCCCCCCGACGCAGCGGATACAGACTGCACATCCCAAAATGGCTCAAACCTGTGCAGGTATTTTGTCCGCAAAAAGACATTCCCACAAAACACGAGCGCATTCGCGGGATCCCGTGAAGGCGCTGTTTGGACCACGATCCGCGCCGGGATTCGCGAGTGCGGCATTGCCGTTGCCCCTCGGCTTCTCCCTCCTGAATCAGGCGCTGCAGAGCGCTTCCAACAAGGATGCCTCGTCCTTTTTCGCTCCTCCAAAGACGATTGCCGCAAAGGGAAGACGACTGTACACACACGGCGGTGCTTAATTCCGGAAATCCGCCACGGATACCTGATCTATGGATGAACGCACTTTTCGGCTTCTGGACTTCACCAGCGTTTTGGAGCATCTGGGTCAATACGCCCTGTCCGAAGCGGGCAGGGGACAGTGCCTCGGGCTCCGCCCCTTCTCCGGAAGACAGGAGCTTCATCTGCAGACGCAGCTGGTGTCGGAATGCTTGAGTCAAGGAGAGCGCATTCTGGCCTGTCTGCGGTATTTTCCGGACCTCGAGGGCGTGTTCAAGGTGCTGGATACGGATACTCCCCTGGATGAGGACGGGCTCTGGGGTGTGGGCCAGGTCCTGCAGCGGGCCGGCCAGGCGCAATCCGCGCTCGGCGAGGTGGATTCGCGGGACCAGCCCCGCTTGAGCGAATACTGCGAGGACCTGCCCTGGCCGGACAAGACCTGGCAGGGAATTCGGCGTTGCCTGAATGATGACGGCGAGCTCAAGGACGAGAGCTCACCGGAGTTGATGCAGGTCCGCGGCGAGCTCAGGCGTCTGCAGAGCCAGTGTACCAGAAAGGTGGGAGAGTTCCTGGAGCGCAAGGATGTGGCGGGTTATCTGCAGAACGACTATCTGACCATTTCCTCGGACCGCTATGTGCTGGCGCTGAAGTCCAACTTCAAGGGCAGGCTGTCCGGGATCATCCACGATTATTCCCAGACCGGCGAGACCTGCTATTTCGAGCCCCTCTTTCTGGTGGAGCTGAACAACAAGCTCCAGGAGCTGGGACAGCAGGAGCGCGAGGCCAAGAGGCGGGTCCTTGTCTATCTCACCTCCCTGGTGGCGCAGGAACGGGACAAGCTGAGACGCCTCTACGACTGGCTGGTGCATTTGGACCTGCTCCGCGCGAAGGTGGCCATGGCCCGCGATCTGGGGTGCACCACCCTGTCCGTGGATGCCGGCCAGCAGCTCTGTGTGCGTCAGGCCAGGCACCCGCTGCTTTTGATGGAAAAGGCCGCTGTGGAGCCGGTGGACATTGAGCTGGAGCAGGACCAGAGGGCCCTGGTCATCACCGGGGGCAATTCCGGGGGCAAGACCGTCTGCCTCAAGACCCTGGGGCTCATCGGGCTCATGGCCGAGAGCGCCATCCCCGTGCCTGTTGCGGAGAACAGCTCCATCCCCTTATGGTCCGGCATGTATGTGTTTTTGGGCGACGAGCAGAGCCTCGAGGAACACGTGAGCACCTTCACCGCCCAGATCGACTATCTCAAACGGATCTGGCCCAAGGTGGACGAGCATTCCCTGGTTCTTCTGGACGAGTTCGGCGCAGGGACCGATCCCAGCCAGGGCGCGGCCCTGGCCCAGGCGGTGCTGGACAGCCTGCTCAAGCAGGAGGCCTGGGTCGCCGCCGCGACCCACTTTCCCGCGCTCAAGGCCTACGCCCTGGGCAGGGATGATGTGCGCGCCGCCTCTGTGCTCTTCGATCCCCAAACCCGGACCCCTCTGTACAGGCTGGCCTACGATCAGGCGGGATCGAGCCAGGCCCTGGATGTGGCCCGGGAGCACGGGTTGCCGGAAGAGATCCTGGACCGGGCGGAGCAGTATCTGCTCCTGGACGGCGAGGACACCAGCGGCCTCTTGAACCGGCTCAACGAGCTCGCTGTGGAGCGCGACCGGGAGCTTGCCTCTCTCAGGGAGCAAAAGGATCGCCTCAAGAAGAAGGAAAGCGATCTGCGCCGCAAGTATGAAGACCAGATCGCCCGGGCCATTGAGGAAGTGCGCAGCTACTCCCGGGACATCATGGAGCAGTGGCGGCAGGACCGGATCGGCCGCAAGCAGGCCCAGAAGCGCCTGCACGAGAAGAAGCGAGAGCTGTCCGAGCAGCTCAGCCGGCAGGAGGAAGACGAATCCCAGCAGGCGCGGCGCGATTTTCAGCCCGGCGAACGGGTGGACTACGCCCCCTGGAACCGGACCGGCGTGATCCAGGAGAAGGACTCCAAGCGCGGGCGCTTCAAGATCGATCTGGGCGGAGTGAATATCTGGGCCGATCCGACTGAGCTCTCCGCCGCCGACTCCGAGGGGAAGGACAATAGCGCGGTGGCCCGTGCGAATGTATCCGGGGCGGCGCCGCTCACCCTGGACCTGCGCGGGTACCGCGAAGAGGACGCCAGGCTGGAGCTGGACCGCTTTCTGGACCAGGCGGTCTATCAGGGCCTCCAGGAGGCCGAGGTGATCCACGGCCGGGGTTCGGGAATCCTGCGCAAAATGGTGCACCAGCAGCTGCGCGGCTTCCCCGGGGTCCGCTCCTTCGATATCGCCAACGAGGATCGCGGCGGGGACGGGGTTACTCTGGTGGAGTTCGGGTAGATCGGTGAGTCAGTGAGTCAGTGTGTCGGTGAGTCGGTGGGTCAGTAAGTCAGTAAGTCAGTCGGTCGGAGATCGGAGATCGGAGATTGGCAGAAGACAGAGGACAGAGGACAGTAGACGGAGGATAGTCGGCGGAAGTCGGTGAGTCAGAGAATCAGTGGGTCAGTGGGTCAGTAAGTCGGTGGGTATGTTGCTTGGAGTTCGATTTCCGACGTCCTACCTCCGGTCTTCGACATCCGACATCCGACATCCGATCTCCGACCTCTGAACGCTGAACGCAGAACGCGGAACCCTGAACGCGGAACGTGGAACGTTGAACCTGGAACCGATGCCCCATGCCCCAGGACCGAAGCGATATCGAGGCGATCAAGGCCCGTCTGGACATCGTTCAGGTGGTGCAGCGCTATGTGGGGCTGCGTGCCGCTGGAGAGCGCTGGATCGGGGTCTGTCCCTTTCACGAGGAGACCAAGCCCTCCTTTTCCGTGAGCTCCGCCGTGGGGGGCTATTATTGCTTCGGCTGCCAGGCCTCCGGGGACGTGATCGATTTCTACAGCCGGATCAACGGGCTGGAGTTCACCGAGGCCCTGCGCGATCTGGCCGAGGAAGCCGGGGTCCAGCTGCGCAAGGGGGCTGGATCAAGCGATGCGTCCGAAGAACAGTCCAGGCGGCGGGCCTGCTACGAGATGCACGCCGTGGCCCTGGCCTATTACCGCAATGAGCTGTCTGGACCGGACGGTGCCGCAGCCCGGGAATACCTGCAAAATAAGCGGGGCCTGTCCGCAGACATGATCCGGCAGTTCGAGCTGGGCTATAGCCCCGATGCCTGGGACGGACTCAAGAAAAGGCTCCAGCAGAGCGGCTATTCCCCGGAGCAGGGGGTCGCCGCGGGCCTGCTCTCCCAGAGCAAGCGGGGCAGAGTCTTTGACCGGTTCCGGAACCGGATCATTTTTCCCATTCACGACCTGAGCGGACGCGTGGTCGCCTTCGGGGGGCGGGCCATCGGGGACGGCGAGCCCAAGTACCTCAACAGCAGCGAGAGCCCCATCTTCAAGAAGGGGGAGCACCTCTACGGGCTCTACCAGGCCCGCAAGAGCGTGACCCAAAGCAAAAGGGTCCTGCTTACAGAAGGCTATTCCGACGTGCTCTCCCTGGTGCAGTTCGGCTTCCCTCACGCATGCGGGGTGCTGGGGACAGCCCTGGGGAATTCGCAGGTCAGGCGCCTGGCCGGGCTGAGCCGGGAGGTGGTCCTGGTCTTTGACGGGGATCGGGCCGGACGCCAGGCAGCCCTGCGCAGCGCGGAAATGATCCTGCAGCAGGGCCTGTCCGCATACGTGGTGACCCTGCCCCAGGACGAGGATGTGGACGGCCTGCTCCGCAGCCAGGGAGCGGAAAGTTTTCAGCGATTATTGGGGGAGGCCAGTGAGGGGCTTGCCTTTTGCCTGAACATGATTAGGTATTCCCAAGTCCCCAGAGAGATCATGAAATGGGCCGTTTCCTTTCTGAGCAATCTGGGGGAGCGTTCCTGGCAGGCCTACTTTCTCCCCAGGATCGCCGCGGGGCTGAATATCTCCGAAACCGACCTGCGCGATGCGCTGGCGGAGAAGTCCGCGCCTTCCGGGTCCCCGCGACGCCGGAAGCCGCAGAGCCCGGAGCTTCCTTCTCCGGGTCGGCTGGATCGTGACTTTTTGCGCTTTGCCCTGTGTCATCCGGAGTACGTGGAAAACCTGAAGGGGATCGGTCTGGGCGAGGCGCTTCAGACGGAACGTGGAAGGCACTTCTGGTCCAAGATCCTGCAACACGGTGTGGAGGATCTCCAGCCCTATCTGGACGAGGGGGAGAAGCAGTTCTATATCCAGTGCCGTTTTGCCGCCGGCTCCGAGGAGGAGTCGGGGAGGCTCTGGTGGGAGGACATTCAGTCCAGGACGCGAGAAATCCGGCACAAAAAGTTGTACAAAGAATTCCAACAGGCCCTGAGCCGAGCTCAGAGCCAGGGGGATTGGCAGGAAATGTCCCGCCTTAATCAGGAGATGTCCCGTCTCCTTCAACAAATCAGTCAGTCGACAAAGGGGGGTGAATGAGTAACGTCAAGGATATTCAGCAAATCAAGACCCTGATTGCCAAAGGCAAGCAAAAGGGGTACTTGACCTTCGACGAGCTCAACCAGGCTCTGCCCGCCGACGTCAATGAGCCCGACCAGATCGAGGAAATCATCACCATTTTCCAGCAGCTGGAGATAGCCATTGTCGATAGCCAGAGCAATCAGCAGATCGACGTGGTCCCCAAGGACATCACCGGAACGACGAGCGAGGAGGAGCCCGCGGGCGAATCCGAGGAGAGCGAGGACCAGGAGCTGTCCCGGAGCTCGGATCCGGTGCGGATGTATCTGCACGAGATGGGGCTAGTGCCCCTGCTGGACCGCGAGGGTGAGGTCCAGATCGCCAAGAAGATCGAGGCCGGCGAGCTGGAAGTCCTCTACGCCATGGTGGAGGTACCGGTGGCCATCGAGTATCTGATCCATGTGGGCGAGGAGCTCAAGAAGGACAACATCAAGCTCAAGGACGTGGTCAAGACTATCGAGGAGGACGACCCGTCCGAGGAGGAGATGAACCAGCGGGAGCGGGTCATCAATCTGGCGGATGAGATCAAGGAGATCTACACCAAGAAGAAGCACCTCTACGCCAAGATGAACGAAACCGCCACGCTCAAGAAGCGGGTGCGCGGTGTTCAGGACAAGGTCCTGGACTTCAAGGAGGAGATCGTCGAGCGGCTCCGCGCGATCAAGCCCGAGAAGAAGCTCATCGACGAGGTCATCGAGAATATCAGCGACTACGTCCGGCAGATGAACAACTGCAAGCGGGACTACTCCGCGTACATCCTCTCCGTGGGCAAGAACCAAGCGGAGATCGAGGAGCTCTTCGCCAAGCTGGACCAGAGGGAGATCAACCCGGTGCAGATGGCGGAGGAGCTGAACATGACCGTGGAGGAGGTCTTCTCCTTCAAGGAGATGCTCACCGGCAAGCAGGAGATCCTGCAGCGCCTGGAGGAGAAGTGCTGCCACGACGTAAGCGAGCTCCAGGAGATCCTGTGGCGGATGCGCCACGGCAACCGCTACGCTCTCCGGGCCAAGCAGGAGCTCATCCGGGCCAATCTGCGGCTGGTGGTGAGCATCGCCAAGAAGTACACGAACCGCGGCCTGCAGTTCCTGGATCTGATCCAGGAGGGCAACATCGGCCTGATGAAGGCCGTCGACAAGTTCGAGTACCGCCGCGGCTACAAGTTCTCCACCTACGCGACCTGGTGGATTCGCCAGGCGATCACACGCTCGATCGCCGACCAGGCGCGCACGATCCGCATCCCGGTGCACATGATCGAGACGATCAACAAGCTCAACCGGATCTCGCGCCAGATGCTGCAGGAGATGGGCCGCGAGCCCACGCCTGAGGAGCTCGCCGAGCGCA